>CAMYMY010000353.1 GCA_947259625.1 uncultured Kiloniellales bacterium
CGCCCGGCCCTGCGGGTGGGGCGTATCGGGGCGCCGGGTGCGTTGCGGCGCTTGCCCGATGCACGC
Organism: uncultured Kiloniellales bacterium; assembly: GCA_947259625.1. Lineage (GTDB taxonomy): Bacteria > Pseudomonadota > Alphaproteobacteria > Kiloniellales > JAKSDN01 > CAMYKD01. The sequence goes on from CAMYMY010000353.1 coordinate 67, forward strand.
ATCGCGCTGCGCACCGCGCCTATCCGGGCGACCCGATCCGCTCCCATGAAATGCGTCATTATCAGTGACCTTTGGTATGAGGTGCCGGGGCGGCGCTTTCTCCGGCACGCCGCCACGGCTCTCGGAATCCTGCTTGTCGGGGCCGGGCTTTGGCGGATCGGCGCGGCCGGGACGATCCATGCCAAGGCCTGGCTGGCCCAGGTCCTGCTGACGCGGGCCTGGGAGGCCACCCTGGCCGGCGCCTCGGCGGCCCGCCCCTGGCCCTGGGCCGATACCTATCCGGTGGCCCGCCTACTGGTACCGGCGCTCGAAGTGGACCAGGTCGTCTTGGCCGGCGCCAGCGGGCGGACGCTGGCCTTCGGCCCGGGCCACCTCGGCGGCACGGCTACGCCCGGTAGGGCGGGCCACGCGGTGCTCTCCGGTCACCGCGACACCCATTTCCGCTTCCTCCAGGATCTCGAGGCCGGGACCGAGCTGCGCCTGCAGCGGCCCGACGGGGCTTGGCGCAGCTACCGGGTCGTCGAGACCCGGGTGATCGACGCACGGCGCGCCCGGCTGGCCCCGGGCGGCGGACGCCCGGCCCTGACCCTAGTCACCTGCTATCCCTTCGACGCGGTCGTCCCCGGCGGCCCGCTGCGCTACCTGGTCTTCGCGGAGGGCGAGAGCGCCGCGGCGGGCGAGGCCTTGCACGCGGACCTGGCCTTTGCGTCCGCGCGGGACGGAGTCCCGATCGGACCTGGGCCCTAGGCCGGATGACCCGCTCCGCGGAGGCCTGGCGGGGTTACTTGCAGTTGTGCTGTTGCGGATTCGAAGGGCCGGCTCGGTTAACGGGTTGTTTTCTAATTCCACGCTAAGGTTTATATTAATAGACTAGTATATATAGGCTGGCCAATGACTACGTTTCTGTCGGGCGAGCGGCGGCTCGTCATACGGATCCTGGAGCTTTGGGAGAATTTGCGTGGTGCACGGCGCTTTCCGAGCGTGTCCGATGTGGAGTCGGCGGATCTTGGGGCCTACTGGGCGAACTGCTTCGTGATCGCGGTCGGCGCCCAGCCCGAGCTCTCCTCGTTCCGCTATGTCGGCGGCGGTCTCCTGGTCCCGGACTGGGACGAGGTCGCCGGGCGCGCGGTGGCGGACTGTCCTGAACATACCGTACTCCGGCATGCGTCGTCGTACATGACCAAGGTCGTCCACAAGCGCGTCCCGATTTCCATCGGAGGGGATTTCGATGTCGACGAGTCCAGGATCGTGTACCGCAGCATCATCCTGCCCCTGTCGGACGACGGAACGCTGGTGAATTTCCTGTTCGGAGCAGCGAACTGCCGCCTGGTGACTGGCGCCGGCGGGCTCGCAAGCCCGGCGGACGTCCGCCAGGTGTGACCGGGCAGCTTGGAGATACGCTGAGATGGCAACGTTGATCGCATACGAGGTCCACACCTATGAACACGGATCGTGGCAGATCGCGTCGCTGTTCGACGACAGGGAGCTTGCGCTCATCGAGGCGCGCCGGCTCGAAGAGGGCCTGCGCCACCGCGAAACGCGCGTCGTGGAGGAAACCCACGACGAGGAGAGCGGCCGGACCAAGAGCAAGGTGATCTATTCCAGCCCGAAGATCCGCACGGCCGAGAGCGCCGCGGCCCCGGCGATACAGACGGCCCAACCGGCAAAGCCGGGGACTCCGGCGGCCGTTCGAAAACACCGGAGGCCCAGGCGCCGACGCTCGGCGGTCGCGGAAAAACAGCCGAGCCTGATGGTGATCGGTCTGACGTTCTTTCTGATCGTCGGCTTTGGAATCGCGGCCCTCATCGCGCTGCAGCACTTCTCCAACCTGGGCTGATACCTAAGACCGTGATAAGGACGCATTTCACGAATGCGCGTTCGGCCACCGGCCGGGCGCTGCGCTGTGGTGCGCGCACAACAAGCGGCGTCTTTGCTCACAGCGGGTTGATTAGACAGTCCCTTATGCGCGCGCTAGTCTGATCCGGGGAAGGCTGATCGATGGGAAGGCCAACCCTGGAGCAAAACGCAACGCAAGGGAGAGAGCCAATGAGGAGAGTCCTGTGCGCGCTGACCGCTGGCCTGGCGCTGGGTCTGGCTGGCCAAGCTTTGGCGGCCGATTCGCCGGAGAACCTGGTCAAGTACCGTCAGAGCGTCATGAAGGCGATCGGCGGCCACACCGGCGCGATCGCCGCCGTGGTCAAGGGCGAGGTGAGCTTTGGCGCCCACGTCGCCAATCACGCGCGCGGAATCAAGGACATGAGCCTGATCGTTCCCGATATCTTCCCGGCCAACAGCGGCCCCATGGATTACGCCGACACCGGGGCGCTGCCCGAGATCTGGGAGGAGCCGGCGAAGTTCAAGCTGGCGGTCTCGGCCTTCCAGTCGGCGGCCGCGAAATTCGCCGATATCGCCGAAGCCGGTGACAGGCAGGCCATCGCCGACGGCCTCGGCGCGCTCGGCAAGACCTGCGGCGGCTGCCACAAGCCCTTCCGCAAGAAGAAGGAATAGCGATCGGAGTGGGAGGCGCCCTGCGCCTCTTGGTCCCGGCCTGCGCCGCGCTGCTCGTTTCGGGCGCGTCGCCGGCCGGGACGGCTGCCGCCGAGCCCAATGCCATTGCCCGCGGCAAGTATGTGCTGCACGCCGCGGGCTGCGTCGCCTGCCATACCGACGAGAAGGGCGGTGGGACGGTCCTGGCCGGCGGCCGCGCGCTCGTGACGCCTTTCGGCACCTTCTACACGCCGAACCTCACGCCCGATCCGGATGCGGGCCTGGGCGGCTGGACGGAAGAGGATTTTCTGCGGGCGTTGGGCCAGGGCCGCGACCCGCAGGGCCGGCCCTATTACCCGGCCTTCCCTTTTACCTCCTACCGCGGCATGACCGAGCGGGACATGAAAGACCTCTGGGCCTATCTGCGGAGCGTTCCGCCGGCCGATCGGGCCAACAAGCCGCACGAGCTCGGCTTTCCCTACAGCCTGCGGTTCCTGGCCGATGTCTGGCAATGGCTCTATTTCGAGCCCGCGGCCTTTCGTCCGGACCCCGATCGGAGCGACGTCTGGAACCGCGGCGCCTATCTGGTGCGCCATCTGGGACACTGCGCCGAGTGCCACAGTCCGCGCGGCCGGCTCGGCGCGCTGGACCTCGGGCGCGAGCTGGCGGGCAATCCCGAAGGGCCGGACGGCAAGAAGGTGCCGAACATCACGCCGCACGCCAAGGACGGGATCGGCGGCTGGAGCGGGACCGATATCGCCTTCTTTCTCAAGACCGGGTTCCTGCCCGACGGCGACGTGGCCGGCGGCGCCATGGAAGACGTGATCCGCGAGAGCACCAGCCACCTCAGCGACGAGGATCGCTCGGCCATCGCGGCCTATGTTCAATCCCTGCCTGCGGTGCCGGGGCCTTAGTTATCCGGTCTTCCGTCCGGCCTTGCGCTGCTCGATCATCGCGACGAAGCGTTCGAACAGATAGTGGCTGTCCCGCGGGCCGGGCGAGGCCTCGGGGTGGTACTGGACCGAGAACACCGGACGGCCCTCGATCCGGATGCCCTCGTTGGAGCCGTCGAACAGCGAGACATGGGAGGCTTCGACCTCGGGCGGCAGGGACGCCTCGTCCACCACGAAGCCGTGGTTCTGGCTGGTGATCTCGACCCGGCCGGTCGCCAGGTCCTTGACCGGATGGTTGGCGCCGCGGTGGCCCAGGTGCATCTTGTTGGTGCGCGCGCCGAGCGCCAGGGCCAGGATCTGGTGCCCGAGGCAGATGCCGAAGATCGGCAGGCCGGCGGCGAGCAGCTCTTGGACGGCCGGCACCGCGTAACGCCCGGTCGCCGCCGGGTCGCCGGGACCGTTGGACAGGAATATGCCGTCGGGCCGGTGGCCCAGGATCTCCTCCGCCGTGGCGCCGGCCGGCACCACGGTGACCCGGCAGCCGAGCGCGGCGAGACAGCGCAGGATGTTGCGCTTGGCCCCGAAGTCGACTGCCACGACGTGGTGTTTCGGCGACTCGAGGCGGCCGTAGCCTTCCCC
>CAMYMY010000354.1 GCA_947259625.1 uncultured Kiloniellales bacterium
CGCCGCCGCCCTTCGCCCCGCCACCTCATGCTGAGGAGCCGCCCGAGGCGGCGTCTCGAAGCATGGCGGCTGGATCGGAGGTTCCGGGATTTAGCATCAGTCGTAACCATAGAGCCAGCGCGTGGTGCCGTCATGCAGGTTCCGCACCGAATGCACCGCGCCCTTGGGGATGAACACCTCGTCGCCCGGCCCGGCGGCAAGACGCGCGCCGTCGATCTCGATCTCCAGGCGCCCCTCGGCCACCGTCACCAGCTCGTTCACGGCGTGCACGAAGCCGTTCCACTGCCGCCCCGGCGGATCGACGAAGAGGCCGCAGGAATACCCTCGCGCCGCCCAGTCCGCGGCAACCGCCGCGCGGTCCACCGGGACCGGGAACCTGGCCTTGGCGAGCAGCTCGGTCATGGCCGCCCCCTCCGAGCGGAAGTCTAGACCCGCCGGGCGTCAGGTCTTGAACAATTGGGTTTCTTGTGCTCCTGGGCCGCGCGTATCTCGAACCGAAATCCGACAATTCGAGACCCGACCCTGGTCACTCACGACCCTAATTACCGGAAGGCCGCACCTCGACCGCCGTAGTCAGGGTCGGCTCCTTCGGCTTTGCCCCAGACAGCGGACCATCGTCAGTCTGTCCATCCCCGGCGAGGGGGACGTCATCCAAACATCATGGCTGTTCGACCTTAGGTTTGGGCAACGCGTCCTGTGGCGACTGTTCTTGCCGCTGTACGGGAGACGTTCCCCTCATCTTCTCCTTGTAGTCCCTCACCTTCTCTTCGGTCTCAAAGACCCTCCGGTCCGGGATCTGGGAGCCTTCCGGCACACCTCTGTCTTCCGCCGGCACGAGCGTCACGGCCTGCCCGGCATGAGATGCCGGATTTGCCAGGAAGGCGCCGAACAGTATTCCTGACACGACAAGTGCCTTTGGAATGAAATTACGGCATTTCATCGACATCCTAGTCCTCCTGCGACTTTCCGAAATACAATGAGAGCCTGGACGGCATACATGCACTCACACATACGGGCGAATTAGTCGTCATCGTCATCGTCATCGTCATCGTCATCGTCATCGTCATCGTCGTCGTCATCGTCGTCGTCATCGCACGCCGCTTCAAATCTTTCTTCGAGGAAGTCCAAACGTTTCTTCTTCTCTTTCCTCGGTATCTCGATTTCCGCCGCGGCCAGCTGCGATTCGTAACTGATGAGCGTGTGTTCGAAGTTGCAGACCGATTCGCCGGGAACGCGCGCAAAGACCATGTCCTGGCGGTTGTCGTCTTCGAATGCCAATACATCGTCCGGCGGGCTGCCCCTCACAGGCAGGCCGAGGTTGTTGGTACGGGTGAAGGCACATGCGAAGTCGTTGTCCGTCGACGAGCAGTTGACGTAGTCGCCGGGGAAATACCCTCTCGCGATGGGCGCCTGGCGCAGGTCGAATGACTCCGGCGTGACGCGCCGCTCCGCAATGAGGTTGAGGTCCGGATCGTAGGTCTTGAAGAACCAATCGTTGTCGAGCGGGCCCGCTTTCACGCTGCCGTCCGGCAAGACGGTAAAGCACTCCGGATTGTCCTCGTTGGTGAGGCTCAGATCCGGGCAAGCCACGTCGTTGCGGTCATCGAAGAAAATCACGCCGACCGTACCGTCATCCGCGACATGGACCGCCGGCAGTTGCGCGAAGCTGATGGCTCCGTCCGGCGTCAGGTCCCCGCCACCGACCGTGATGTGATCGGACCAAGTATCGCCACCGTCCCTGGACATCGACATGAACACGCCGATGAACGAGAAGGTGGGATCGACATCCTGCCAAACCACATACATATGGCCATTGGTCCGGTTGACAGCGATATCGGGGATGCTGCCCGCGGACCTGGTGGTATTATCTATGGTTCCTCCAGAACCGAGAAACAACTCAAAATCACGAGCTACAAACCCTCCAACTGTTGTTGAGGGAATGATCTTTCCCGTTTGCTCCCACGTATCCCCCTTGTCGAATGAGCGTATGATGGTTCGTTCGAAGAAACCTTGGAAGTCAGTACCATCAAATGTGATGAATTGTGCCTGCGACACATTCACCAAGCGACCATCGGGCAACACCACGATCTGATGGCCGATGTTTTGTGCTCCCACGACGGGTGTCACATCGGGATCAATCCCAAGAGTTGCCAACAGCGTCACATCATCACGAATTTTGTAGATGGCGCGCGCCGGTTCCCAGCTCTTCCCCTTGTTTTTCGAGCGGACGTAGAAGGTGTCGCTATAAAAGATTTGCACAGGAATGGCGCTGTCGTCCGTCGGCAGCACGTCCTTCAAGAGCTGCCAGGTTCCGTAGACGAACTTCCTTTTATAGGGATCCGCCGTCAACGAGTTCTTGTCGTTGAAGGGTGCGCCCGGTTCGAACTCCGTGCGATTGCTCACGACGATGGGATCGGACCATGTCTTGCCGCCGTCCTTGGAGCGCAGCATGGAATAGGCACTACGCAGTTCACCGGTGAACGGGGGCAGCCTGTCGGTCATCAAGCTCATTTGATGAAAGACCGCTCCGTCGTCGCCATCGTCGTCGCCATCGTCGCCGTCATCATCCAAATCATCATCGTCATACTCGCCGACGTCGCCGGGAGTCACCGTCAGCCACGGGTCCGATGCCCGGTCGAAGGATTCGGGGCCGTCTTGCAGTCCCCCCGAACACCGGGTGATGGGTGTGGAGCTCAAACTCCACGTCATCCCCCCGTCATCCGAATAGAAGGTCGCCGTACTCTGGGCCGATCCATTGCTCCAACGGTCCTGGTGGACGATGGCGGCCATCCGGTTTGGCCGGCCGAAATCCACGTCCATATAGGGCTCCGTCTCGCTGTTGCGCCAAAGAGTCCCCGTTTGGGGTGTCAGGTTACAGTCCGTCCCTGGCGGATAGGGGCTGAGACCGGATATCGGTACGACCGGATCCCCGGCGGCGAATGCGCCTTGCCCTATACCTAAAAGGGAGAGAGCCATGACGGGAAACAGAAAGGCCGTCAGGGCCCATCTGCCGAATTTCCGCGCTCCGATTTCAAAACCATGCATTTGAATGCCCTCCGTCGAGTAGGATCGATTGGAAAAAAAACGGAACCGATCGATAGTGGCGCCGTCGACCGCTCTCCATCCGAGGTGGATCCATGCTGGGGTCGTTTCTCATTCGGGCCGCCACCGAAGGTCGACGCGCCGCGACCCGCGAAGCGCCTCCGGACTCGCCTCGGCGCGTGCGACCGGATCGCTCGGAACGAGAGCGCCGAAGGTCTCGCGCCGTACACTCACACAGGTGCCGCTCACTGACGACGCGTCCCGGTTACACCGAATGTTGCCACTTAATGACACGCGACGTTTCCCCCATGCCGCTTCCCGCTTCTAATGCAGGATAGCCCTGTTGAGATTCTAATGCAAGTGCGGGTTGCGACCGGAATGCTTCACGGGGATCACCTCGGATTGTTCGACCGAAATGACGGTTGAAACGCCGCTGCGCCGTAAATCAACTCCGGAAGAAACGGCGACAGACATGCGTTGCTGCATTTTTGGATGGGTGAATCCGGGCCTCCCCCGGGCCGACCGCAGGCATGGGGCGGCGTGACGACGAGGCCCGGCCGCCGCCCCCGGCTCTCTGTTGCGTCAGCCCGTTGCGACCCCGGCCGCGATCAGATCCCGCTGCGAGACCACGCCGAGGATCCGGCCGTCTTCGCCGACGACCGGCAGGTGGCGGAACTTGCCCGCGGCCATGCGCCGGGCGGCGTCCTGCGGCGTGGCGTCGGGCGGCAGCGTCTGCGGCGCCCCGGTCATCACGTCGGCGAGGCGCGTGTAGTCCGGGTTGCGGCGCGTGGCGACGAAGATGCGCAGCGCGTCGCGCTCGGTGAAGATGCCGCGCAGCGCCCCGTCCTCCATCACCAGGACCGAGCCGACGCCGTGCTCGACCATGTATCGCGCGGCCTCGCGGATGGTGTTGGCGCTCTGGAGCCGGGCCAGCTCCTGACCTCGGACGATTTCGCTAACGGTGGTCATGGGTCAGCTCCCTGATGCCGGACGGTCGACACCAGTGTAAAGCGGCGGCTGCGGCC
>CAMYMY010000355.1 GCA_947259625.1 uncultured Kiloniellales bacterium
TCATGGGCCTCGAGGAGCAGGGCGTCGCGGCACTCGGCGAGGTCCAGGCGGGACTCCCGACGTTCCATTTCGCGGTGCTCGAGCTGGAGACCTACAGGGACGTCTTCGGGGACGCGGCCGCCCTCATGCTGATCAGCTTCACCAGCGGTGTCCTGACCGCCAAGAGCTTCGCACGGCGCGGCCGCTATGATATCGACGCCAACCAGGAAATGATCGCCTTTGGCGCCGCGAACATCTTGACGGGTCTTGGGCAAGGCATCGCCGTCACCGGCGCCGACTCGCGCACGGCGGTCAACAACGCCATGGGCGGCAAGAGCCAGCTTGTGGGAATCGTGGCCGCCTGCACCATGCTCGTGATCCTGTTCTTTCTGACCGCACCGCTGGCCTACATTCCGCATACGGGACTGGCTGCCGTGATCATGGTCGCGGCGGTGGGATTGTTCGATTTCGGGGCGCTGCGCGATCTCTACGTCGTCAGCCGGCGCGAGCTTTTCCTGTCTCTCGGGACGACGTTCGGCGTCCTGCTCCTCGGCGCGCTCCCGGGTGTCTTCTTGGCCGTCGGCTTGACATTCGTCTGGCTGCTGTATGTCGGATCCCGGCCCCACGACGCCATACTGGGCCGAACCAAGGGGCTTGGCGCGTCGGCCTGACATTCGTCTGGCTGCTCTACGTCGGATCCCGGCCCCATGACGCCATACTGGGCCGAACCAAGGGGCTTGGCGTCAGGGGCTTCCACAATGTCGAGGACTACCCGGAGGCGGAGACTTATCCGGGGCTCCTCATCTACCGCTTCGACTACGACCTGCTGTTCTACAACGTCGACTATTTCAAGCAGCGCCTGCTCAAGACCATAGCCGAGGCCGAAACACCGGTCGAATGGGTCGTCCTGGATGCCAGCCCGGTCAACATATTGGATACAACCGCCATTCAGAAGCTCGACGAGCTTCGCGAGGAGCTGGCGGCGCGAAACATCGTGTTCGCCCGAGCGCGCGCCAAGCGCAGTCTCGCGCGGTTCTTCTCGGGCGATTGGCTGGAAAGGCGGCGCGAAGCGCAGAGCGCCTTGGACTTCCCCACCGTGAGGGCCGCCGTGATCGCCTTCCGCAAGCGCCACAAACAGGCCTCGATACCGGAGCCCGAGCTTCAGTCGCCGCAGAGCTAAGATTACCCACGCGTTTGGACCACCTCAAAGGCCCGAGCCCCCACACTGAGGCTCAGCATCACGTCTCACCTGAAGCAACTTGGGCCGATCAGCCTTCGGCGGCCGGCGTGATCCAGCCTATGGCGCTCCCCGCCTTGTCCCGTACCACCGCGATGCGGCCGACGCCCGGGACATCGAAGGCCAGCCGTTCGATCGCACCGCCGGCCGCCGCGACCTTCTCGAGCCGTGTGTCGATGTCATCGACGGCGATATAGGCGAACCAGCCGTCCGGCACATGGTCGAGGCCCGAGCCTTGCTTGGTTTCCATCATGCCGCCCACGGGCTGGCCATTCATCATGCAGACGGCGTAATCGCCGCCGCCGGCCATGGGAAAGGCTTCATAGGTCCAGCCAAGCGTCTCGGCATAGAACGCCTTGGCCGCCTCCCGATTGCGGGTCATCAATTCGTTCCAGTGAAAATGGCCGTGCTCCTTGCTCATCGCTTAGCTCCTTCCCGCGGGCGCTGTGCCAGGCAGGCGAAGTCTAGCATCCAACAGACCTGATCGCACCCCAGCCCGTATCCGGCTTTCGCCCCTTGGCGTCGAGGCTCGTACAAATTGTTGTTACCCGTGCCGCCGGGGCGCGAATCGAACTTGTGGCTCGGACCCCAAGTGATAGCTTTTCAAAAGCCTCAACGTTCCCGGAGATTCGGCATGCTGCGCGGGCCCGATCGGCTAACAACGCTCCAAATGGCGACAACCAATGGCCTGCGGCGCGCGACCCTGGCTGGCGTCTGCCTGGTACTGCTCGCTTCGTGTGAGGGTCAAGCCGACACGCAGAGCCGCTTCGAGGAGGAGTGCAAAGCACAGGGGCACGCGGAGGGCTCGAAACAGATGGCCGACTGTGTGGAACGGCGCTGGGCGCGTTTTAGATACCAGCCAAGGTACGGGAAATAGCGCCGCCATAGGGAGCGATCCAGAACACGCTCGGCAAGTCGCCCCACCGGCAGACATGAAATCTCGAGATCTTCCGAGGCCCTGAAGGCTGGGTCCGGAGCCACACGAGCAGGGCCCCGAGAGTTCGCCCCCCGCGCTACTGCGCGGCTGGCCTTGGGGCGGCCTCGACGAAGCTGCCGTACTGGTTGAGCTCCTCAAGGCGGCAGCTCCAGACCAGCTTGCCGTCGTGCACGGTCATGTCGGGGCAGCCGTCGCACATGTCCTGGCGGCCGTCGGCCTCGAAGTTGACCGGCTGGATGATCATGAAGCTCTGCAGGTGGGCGCGCCGGAAGATATTGGCCGGCTTGGTCAGGCACGTCTTGACGATGCGCCAGAAGACCGCCCGCATGTCGCGGTCGATCAGGCCGGCGGCGAAGGCGGCCAGCTTGCCGCGCGCGGTGCTGCCGGGCCCCGCATAGGCAAGGTAGCTGCCGGTGAAGAGGTGGGTGACGTTCTGCACCAGCTCCATGAAGCGCGGCGAGACGTAGCCCATGATCTCGCCGCCCAGCACGATGCGGTTTGCGAGCAGCCACTTCAGCGACTCCGGATTCGCCGTGCCGTTCAGGAAGGCGGCGGGCTTGTAGAGCGGGTCGACCGTGCGGATCGTGGCCGCGACCTCAGGCGCGAAGACGCTGCGCTGGCCGCCCCACTGGGTCTCCTTGTAGGTCGAGCCGAAGTTCAGCTTGCGCCCTTGGGCGTAATAATCGAACTCGCCGGTCAGGTCCGGCGAGCGGAACAGGATGAAGACCATGGTCTGGACGATGTCGGCGTGCTTTCGCGCCCATTCGACCAGGTTCGGCACCTCGGGCAGGGTCTGCTCGTTGACCGTGGCGTTGAACGAGCAGGCGAGCCCGCCGACCTTCGCCACCATCTCGGCGTAGCGCAACCGCTCGGCGTTCAGCTCGGTCTCGGACCAGCCCTTGGCCTTGGGACGGTTCTGGCTGGTGTCGATGTGGAAGGTGAAGCCGAAGACACCGGCCTCCTTGAGCTCCTTCAGGAGCGGCTCGGTCAGTGCAATGCCGTTGGTGTTGACGATCGGCTTCCAGCCCATCTCCTTGACCATCTTCACCAGCGGCACGATGTCGGGGTAGACCAGCGGGTCGCCGCCGGCGATGCTCATGCAGTCGCTCTTGCGCAGGCGCCGGAACACCTCGAGGTCGGCGCGCACCTCGTCGAGCGTCTTGTGGACCGGGTTCTCGAGGTCGCGGTAGCAGCCTTCGCAGCGCAGGTTGCATTTCGTCGTCGGCTCCAACCAGGAGATGCCGTTGTCGGCGTAGTTCCACGGCAGCCGATAGAAATCGCGGTGGTCGAGGGCTTTGTCGAGGGCTTGGTCCATCCAGTCGGTTCCTTTCCGAGGCGCGGCGCCAGAGCGCCGCCACGACCCACAGCCCCCACATAGCCGATCCCACGCGAGAACGAAAGGCCGCAATGAGGTTGGGGACATAGGGCGGAAACGATTAAGGAGTCCTGAACCTCGGCCGCGTGGGCCGAAAGCGCCAACTCGACCGCGGCCTCGCGGCCGGGGCAATTCAGGGGGCAATTCAGGGGGCAATTCAGGGACACAATACTAATTTCTCGACAACCAGCCGATGCCGCCCCGCTACAGGAGCCGGCCAGCGTCGATGAGGAAGAAATTAGTATTGTGTCCCCTTTTTAAAGCTTGCGCCTCGTGCCCCTCACCTCTCGAGCTCGATCGTGACCTCCTGGCCGCCGAGGCCGTGCACGCTGTCGTGCGCGCGGAGGGTGACCCGAGTGACGCCGGCGGGAACCTGGACGCCGCCCAGCGACCTCGTGAAGGGTTGCTCGTTCTCGTGCGGGTGCAGCAGGACGCGGGTGCCCAGGACCGTGCCGTCGGGGGCCAGCACCTCCCAGCGGTCGGCGTAGTGGTCCCAGCCGGTATCCGCGTGGGCAACCGTGACACTGAAGCGCCAAGCGCCGCCCGCCTCGGGCCGCGCTTCGACCCTCAGCACGTCTGCCTCGCCGGCCCGCGCCGGCAGCGCGGCAAGCGGCAGGGCCATGAGAGCCAGCAGAATGGAAATTCGTTTCATGTTCCCTCCTCCGGCGGCACCGGACGGGGCGTTCCGGCGTCGTCGATGGCGACGAAGGTGAAGCGGCCCTCGGTGACGCGCACGCGGTCGCCGACGCGCCCGCGCTGGGCCCAGGCCTCGAGCCACAGGGTCATCGAGGTCCGGCCGATCCGCTCCAGGTCGGCGTAGACGCAGAGCACATCGCCGACGAAGACCGGCAGGTGGAAGGTCATGGCGTCGACCGCCACGGTAGCGACCCGGCCGCGGGCGCGCTGCCCGGCG
>CAMYMY010000356.1 GCA_947259625.1 uncultured Kiloniellales bacterium
ACAACGAGAAAAGTCTACTGTCCAGCACTGCTGTCCGGTTTAATCGCAGCCGTCAAACAAGACCGGCAAAAGGGAAACGCGCCGGCCATCTGACGGGGTGTAACGCCTTGGAACCCCTTTCTTTCTGTCATTGCCGGGCGTGACCCGGCAATCCAGGTTTCGAGCAACACGCTGGATTCGCGGATCAAGTCCGCGAATGACAATGGGAGGTGATCTTTCCGTTGTGCCAAAGACTTAGCCTTCGTGCCTCAAAATTAAACCGGACAGCCGTGACTGTCCCGGGACCATCCGTCCCCAGAACCCCAACCAGAACCCGAGAACCGGTCGAGGTCGGGCCGCGGGACCCTGTCGGCGGCCTCATTCGGCGCCCTCGAACAGGCTCAACTCGAGCTCGGACGAGATGTAGTTGATGGCATTGAGCGCACGGACGCTGTTGCCGGCCTCGTTCAGCCGGGGCGAGAAGGCGGCAATCCCCATCACCCCGGGGACCACCGCGACGATACCGCCGCCGACGCCGGTCTTGGCGGGCAGGCCGGCGGTAAAGGACCACGCGCCGGATTCGTCGTAGAAGCCCGCGGTCAGCATCAAGGACAACAGTTCGGGGACATGCTCTTCGTCCAAGAGGCGCTCACCGGTTTTCGGGTTCTTGCCGCCGTTGGCCAAGGTGGCGCCCATGGTGGCGAGCTGCGCCGTGGTCACGCCGACAGAGCTCATCTTGGTATAGACGATCAAGGCCTCTTCCGGGTCGGAATAGAGCCGCTCGTAGTTGTAGAGCAGATTCGCGATCGCGCGGTTGGACCAGGAGGTGCTGTATTCGGAATCGTTCACCTCCGGCATGAGCTTCAGCTTGTCGCCGGCGAATTCGCTGAGGTTGTCCAGGACCTTCTGCCAGCGCTGCTCTTCGTTCTCGGCCTTCACCATGCTCACCGCCGCGATCGCGCCGGCATTGACGAGCGGGTTCACCGAGCGGGCGTCGTGTATTTCGAGAGCGAGCTTCGAATTGAACGGCAGGCCCGTCGGTTCCACGCCGATCTTCTCTCGAATCGCCGCGGGTCCCTGTTCTTGCATGACCAGCGCCGCATTGAACGGCTTGGCGACGGATTCGATCGCGAAAATGTAGTCGACGTCGCCAGCCGTGTAGACGCCGCCATCCTTCGTGACGATGGCGACGCCGTAAAGATCCGAAGGTACCGTGTCGAGGATCGGGATGTAGTTGGCGTTCGCCCCCTCCTTGAGATCCCTGAACTTCTCGTACGCCTCGTCCACGACCCGCTGCAGCGTTTTCGCACTGGCCAGCGAGTCGTCGCGTGCACTGGTGGTGACAGGGAACGTGGTGGTGAGTACGGCTGCGACCATGGCGCCGAGAAGCGCCAGCGAGGTCGAGCGAAAGGGCGCTGTGGAACGACTCATTCCTTACCTCCTTGGATCACAGGCTTGCACGAAGCCCGCAGCGGCGAAGATTGCCGCAGGGACCGCCCCCGGGAGCGTCCAGGGCCGATGACGAGCGCTTGGGCCGAAGACCGGTCGTCCGGCTGGTCTGGCCGACGACGACGGAACCGCGTGTCCGGGAGCCTTCTCTGCCGAATTCGCCCGGATAACGCCTCCAACCGGTCCAAGCCCAAAGCATTCAACCAGTGCATTCAACTTCAGAGCTGGATTCTAGTCATGGTTCAAGTGTTTCACATCAATTGCCGCGGGCCGGTTTCGGTCGCGCCCGTCCCGGCCGGCGGTGATCGCAATTCCGGTCGAGGCCCCGACAGAAGCAAATCGCAAACAGCCGCCAATTGGCCGCGACCTTACGACCGGCGCCGGCATCCTTGACGAATGCGGCGACGGTACGCCGAGGGCGTCTGACCGGTCCAGCGCTGGAAGGCACGCGTGAAGTTGGGGGAATTGGCGTAGCCCAGGGCGGACGCGATCTCGGCTAGGCTCACTTCGAAGGCAGGAAAAGGAAAGGAAAAAGGAAAGGGGTCAGGTCCTGTTTTAAGCCATTTTATCAATGTTCATCGTTTTGGCCGATCCCTCCTCCGCGACGGCCCGAGAGCGGCCGGCTCGGTCAGCATCGAAATATGCAGGCATGGGCCCGCTTCCACTGCGTGGCGGAGAGGGCGGACCTACGGAAACGGGTTATAAAAAACATTAAAACAGAACCCGACCCCTTTTTGCCCCTTTTCCTCTTTGCGTCCTCTTGCTCCAGAGCTACGCCCCGCCCGCAGAACTCCCCCGCCTCCGCCCTGGCGGCTTGGCATCCAATGCCCCATCATATCACGTATGACCTGTCGGGCAGGACAACAGAGGGTGGCCCTGTGAGCGAGTCCTGGGTGGAGAGCGTGCCGGTCTTGGACCACTTCGCGCGGGCGGCCGACCCGTCGTGCTATGCCCCGCTGCCGGGCGACTGGCGGATCGGCGTCTCCGACGTGGTCGATTCGACCGGGGCGATCGAGGCCGGCCGCTACAAGGCGGTCAACCTGGCCGGCGCCGGCATCATCAGCGCGGTCACCAACGCGCTCGGCGGCCTGCCGCTGTTCGTCTTCGGCGGCGACGGCGCCCGCTTCGCGGTCCCGCCGGACCAGGGCCCGGCGGCGGCCGAGGCGCTCGCCCGCGTCGCCATGTGGGCCGAGCGCGACCTGGGGCTGAAGCTGCGCGTGGGCATGACGACGGTGGCCGCGGTGCGCGCCGCCGGCCGCGACGCCCGCGTGGCCTTCTGGCAGGCCTCCGAACACGTCCGCTACGCCATGTTCACCGGCGGCGGCCTGGAATGGGCCGAGGCGCAGCTGAAGGCCGGCGCCATCGGCCTCGCGAAAGCGGCCGCCGGGGACGAGCCGGACCTGACCGGCCTGTCCTGCCAATGGGGTCCCGTGCTGCCCGGGCAGGGCAAGATCCTCTCGCTGATCGTCAAGCCGGCGCCGGGCGCATCGACGGAACGCTTCGCCGAGATCACGTCCGAGGTGATCGCGGTTCTCGAGTCGGCGGCCGCCTTGAACCCGGTGCCGGCGGCCGGGCCCGACGTGCGCTGGCCGTCCGGCGCCCTCGCCCTGCAGTCGCGCATCGCCGACAGGGGGCGCCCGGGCTGGCGGCGGCGCGTTAGCGTGGTCGTGATCGCGGCGCTCATGTGGCTCATATTCAAGACCGGCCTGCGCGTCGGCGGCTTCGATCCCGGCCGCTACCGGCGCGAAGTCGCGGTCAACACCGACTTCCGCAAGTTCGACGACGCGTTGATGATGACCGTGGACTGTTCGCCGGAGACGGTCGCGCGGCTGCGCGCCATCTTGGGCGAGGCTGTCGCCGCGGGCGTCGTCCGCTACGGTCTGCACCTGCAGGACGAGGCGCTCATGACCTGCGTCGTGCCCTCCGTGCTGACCCCGGACCACATGCATTTCGTCGACGGCGCCGGCGGCGGCTATGCCTTCGCCGCCCGGCAGCTGCGCGGGTGACCGTAACTCGCTTCGAAGAGGGGCGGGGCGGCCCGCCAGCCTTGCCGAACTTCAGCGGGTCGTAGCGGACCGCGTCGAGCAGGTCGATTGGAACGAACATGTTGCAGTTCTGCGGCGGTCCCCAGGTACTCCTCGAGGTCGGCCTCCGACGTATGGCCGCTTGTGTTCGATGTCATTGCAGTCGGCGAATGGCCGACTACCAGACCAGCCGCTCCTTACCGAACCGCATGGTCACGGTGGTCCCGCTACCGACCTCGCTCGCGATTTCGAGTTTGGTTCCGAGCAACTCCGCCAAGCCTCTGGCGATCGGCAGGCCCAATCCGGTTCCCATCTGTTCGGTTCCGAGACGATTGGGTAATTGGGTGAATGGTCTCATGATCTTCGGAATATCCTTTCTAGCGATCCCGATGCCGGTGTCGCGCACCGCGAGTCTCAGATTGCCGTCGTGATCCAGGCGCATTTCCAAGATGATGCGACCGCCGCTTGGAGTGAATTTTATGGCGTTGTTGAGAAGGTTGAGAAGGATCTGCTGAATGGCCCGGCGGTCACTCCTGAGATTCGGCAGATCGGCCGCCGTGTCGAGCGAGAGCGCGATGCCCCGC
>CAMYMY010000357.1 GCA_947259625.1 uncultured Kiloniellales bacterium
GCCTCGGCCGGGATCGGCGCGCGCCGGAGCCGCCGGCCGAGAACGCCGCCAACCATACGGGCAAGTGGGAAATAGCCGAGCAATCCCAGCGCAGTGTTTCGGCCTCCCCGTATCTTGACCGGACAGCAGCGGGCTTGACCCGGCCAGCCAGGTTTGGCGCCCTTTCGTGGATGGCCGGATCGAGTCCGGCCATGACAGACCATAGGACGGCATCGCCAACGTCCTGATCCAGCTCCGTGCCTCCTCCAATCTTGCTCCCGAGCATTTCGTGAGGATGAACCGGGACTGCTTGTGATACAATTAACACGTGCCGCGCGGCAGATCAGGAGGCTCCGCCATGGCCGCGATCCAACTAAACGCGGGTTGCCTGCTTCGATCCCTCTGTGTCGCCTTGTGCATGGTGCTGGCCGCCCCGGCGGCCCGGGCGCAGACGGGAAGCCTGATGGAGGGGCCGAGCGTCGGCGGCTACGAGTCCCTCGTCTACCTGCCCGCAGACCACGACGCCACCGTCGCCGCCCCGCTGGTCGTCGCCTTGCACGGCTGCAAGCAGGACAGCCGGGACATCGCCGCGGGCACGGGATTGGGCGCGCTGGCCGACCGGGACGGCTTCGTCGTGCTCTATCCCCAGACCACGCGCTCCTATATGCGGTGGTTCCTCAACCCCAACCGCTGCTGGGAGTGGTGGACGGTGGAGAACCAAGCGCCGGACGCCGGCGAGCCGGGGGTGGTCGTCAAGATGATCGAGGCCCTGAAGCAATCGGTGAAGATCGACGGGAGCCGCGTCTACGTGACCGGGCTGTCCGCTGGCGGTGCCATGAGCGCGATCCTGGGCTCGCTCTATCCCGAGGTCTTCGCGGCCACCGGAGTCCATTCGGGCCTCGAGTTCGCCGCCGCCGAAGAGGAGGTGCCGCCGCAGTATCTCTGGGGCATCGCCTACTGGTTTCTCGGCTGGACGGCCGAGGCCAGCGCCGCGATGGAAGCCGGCGGCCCGGACCCGGACGGCCGGGGGCAGCTGGCCTACGACCGGCAGAGTGGACCGCACCGCGTCTCGCCGGTGATCGTTGTGCAGGGTGCCGCGGACGACAAGGTGGCTCCGCTCAACGCGGATCAGGTGATCGCGCAGTTCGCCCAGATGAACGACCTCGCCGACGACGGCGACGGCGCGAACGATTCGATCGACGCCGAGGCCGACGTGACAGAGGAGATTCAGGCGGCCCCTGGCCACCACGCGTACACAGTCCACGACTATCGGGACGGCACCGGCGAGGTAGTCATGCGCAGGGTCCTGGTCGAGGGCTTGGCGCACGCCTGGTCGGGCGGCGACCCGGACGGCAGCTATACCGACGAGCTCGGCCCCGAGGCCAGCCGGCTGATGTGGGATTTCTTCAAGGAGCGCACGGGCCCGGGGGCGCCGTAATCAGGCAAGGCATCCCAAACTGCCCCGCTTAAGCGAAAATTAAGCACGTTCATGGAGGCTGGGACCCGGCTATACGGATCCGGCCCAAAGGTATTGGCGGACCAGCAGTACCGGCTCACCCCGTGATTCTCGAGAGGGAGTTCTCCCGAAAATGGAAAAGACGCTTTTGATGGTCCTGCCGTTCTTCCTGATCGTCCTGGCGGGCTATGCCGCGGCGCGGTTCCGCTACCTGTCCGAGGGCCTGTTCGACGGCCTGGCGCAGTTCGTCTTCACCGTCGCGCTGCCGGTCTATCTGTTCCGGACCCTGACCCGAACCTCCCTGCTGGACAAGTCCCTGGGCACTCTCGGCGAGTTCCTGCTCATATACTTCCTGGCCGCGGCCGGGGCGCTGGCGCTGGGGGTGGTGGCGGCACGCTTCGCCTTCCAGGCAAGCTCCGGCGAACAGACACGGATCGGCATTGCCGGGTCACACTCCAACTTGGTCCTTCTCGGCTTCCCGGCGGTGTCCCTCATCCTCGCCAGCAAGGTCATAACGCCCATGATGCTGCTGGTCGGTCTGCACGGTCTGGTGATGGCCCTGATGGTTCTGGTCGTCCAGCGTGTGCAGGGCCACAGGGGCGGCGACCCTGTCAAGGTGCTGATCGAGTACGCCAAGGCCCCGCTCTTCATCGCCCTGGTGGCCGGCATCGTCTTCGGCAAGTTCGACATCCCGATCCCGGCCAAGATCGACACGGCGCTGAATACGATCGGGGCGACGGCGGTGCCCTGTGCGCTCTTCGCCTACGGCGGAATGCTCGTGCGCTATTCCTTCGGCGGCAGGCTGCAGGCGGAGTTCGCCGCCGCGGCCGTCAAGCTGGCGGCCTTTCCCGCCCTCGTCTGGCTGCTGGCCATACAGCTGAAGCTGCTCAGCATCCCGGCCTCCTGGGCCTGGGTCGCGGTGATGCTGGCCGCCATGCCCGCCGGCTTCGAGCTGCATGCCAAGGGAAAGCGCGCCGGTGGCGAGGTCTCGGGCCCGACGGTCCTGGTGAGCACCGTGGTGGGTGCCGTCACCGTCACGGTGCTGACCCACATCATCCGCACGGGGTGAGGCGCGCGGGGGCGCCCTGCAATTCCTCGGGCGTCCTTGATTCTCCCCGCCCCGGGGTCTAAGGTCGGGGCATGACGCAGCACCTGTTCGGCAAGAGCATACGAATTAGCCACCCGGCGCCCTTTGGGCGGCCGGGCCATGCCGATTCGTCGTTCACCGCCGTGCAGGAGTTTGCGTTCCATGTCCGCTGATCTTTCCCTCGCCTCCCTAGACCCCGTCCATAGACCCCGCGCGGCCCAGGCGCGCCGCGTCGCCTGTTTCTCGATCCACGCCGAGGCGGCGCCGGGGGTCATGCCCCGGGTATTGGAGCTTTTCGCCAAGCGCAACCTGGTGCCGAGCCGCTGGCACAGCGACCGGACCGGGCCCGGCGGGCGCGAGCTGGCGATCGACCTCCAGGTCCAGGGGCTCTCGCCGGACCTCACCGACTACATCGCGCGCTGCCTCCGGCAGCTGCACGACGTGGCGACCGTGCTGACGTCCGAGAAGACGGCCGTTTGAGCTTCCTCGACCGGATCGCCCTCTGCCGGAGCTGGGACCCCGCGGCCTATCGCCCCTTCGTCATCGACGGGCGCGCCTTGGGCCGCGTGGGCCACGCCCTGGCCCGGCGCCTTGCGGATTTCCCGCGGGTCTTCCAGGTGAGCGATACGGCCGTCGTCCTGAACCCGGCGCTGGCCGACTTCGAGAGCCGCGGCCGGGCGGTCGAGGAAATCCTGCGCCCGCTCTCCGAAGCCGGCGAGCTCGGCCGCTGGCGTGGCGAGGCCTATCCGGTGCTGCGCCGCTGGGGGGAGCCGCCGCTGATGGTGCTGGACCGGGGCGCGGTGCCCGATCTCGGCCTGCGTGCCTTCGGCGTGCACCTGAACGGCCTGGTCGAGGGGCCGGAGGGGCTTAAGGTCTGGGTCGCCCGGCGTTCACGAGACAAGCCGACGGCGCCCGGCAAGCTGGACCACATCGTGGCCGGCGGCCAGCCCCACGGCCTCGGCATCCGCGAGAACCTGGTCAAGGAATGCGCCGAAGAGGCGGACATCCCGGCCGAGCTCGCGGCTAAGGCGGTGGCGGTCGGTGCCGTCTCCTACCGCTGCGCGCGGCCCGAGGGCCTGCGCGACGACGTGCTGTTCTGCTTCGATCTGGACCTGCCGGCCGACTTCCTGCCGAACAACACCGACGGCGAGGTCGAGAGCTTTTCGCTCTGGCCGATCGAGCGGGTGATCGAGACGGTGCGCGAGAGCGACGACTTCAAGTTCAACGTCAACCTGGTGATCCTGCACCTGCTGATCCGCCGGGGGCTCATCGGCCCCGACGAGTCCTGCTACCAGGAGATCCTCGAGGGCCTCTGGCTCGCGGAGTAGGCCGCGGCCGGGGAGGAAAATGGGGTCAGACTCGATTTAATTTCCCTAATGTTTTGAGTGTCGCGCCAAAGTCGAGATTAAATCGAGTCTGACCCCATTTTCTGTGACCCCATTTTCTGCCAATCCTCATGCTGAGGAGCACTCTCACCCGGTGCGGAAGGGTGACCTGATCCAGCAGGGCCTTCACGTCCTCCTCCAGGTGCTCGAGCGAGCGGTGCAGCTTGCCGATCTCGAAGAGGTCCTTGCGGGCCGGCAGGGCGAGCAGGAAGCGGCCATCGACGAAGGCGGCGCGCAGCGCCGTTTCTTCCGCCGCCTCGCTGAGCGCGACCAGTGAGTCAAGCAGCGCCGGGGTCAGGAGCGTGCGCGCCGCCGCGGCCTCGTCGCTGTAGACCTCGTAGCGCGCCTCGAAGGCGGGATGGTCGAAGGCAACGCGCGCCGTGTCGCCCAACTTGTCGCGGAAGAACCCCTCCATGCGGTTGACCAGCCCGCCCTTGTCGGTGGTGAGCAGGACCCGGCAGGAAAAGGGCGTGGGCACCTCGATGTCGAACAGCAGGCCCTTGAATACGGTCGAGCCGCCGGAGCTCCGGCGACCCCGGCGCCTGCGCCGCAGCCTGGCCTCGACCACGCGGAATCCGGTGGCGCGGTGGTGCCCGGTGAAGAGGTCCTCCAGCTTGGTGCGGGTGTGATGCCCGACCACGCCGGCCTCCTCGAAGCGTCCGGTGTCGAAACCGTCCTTGGCCGCGCGGCTGTATTCGAGGTCCCCCAGGAAGCGGCAGACCGGCGCGATCACCAGGTCCTTCAGCTCCTCGCGGTGCCGGGCGGCCGGGCGGCTGATCCAGAAGACCGCCGCGACCGCCGCCACGACCAGACCGACCCCCGACCACAGCGGCTCGCTCTGTAGAAAGCCGACCGTGTAGAGCGCGCCGGCGGCCAACGCGATCAGCGGCACGGAAAGCCCGATTCTCCGGTAGAAGGCGGCGACCCGGCCCTGGCGCCTGGCCTCCATGTCGCGCGCGTATGGCGCGATCTCCCTGGCATAGACCTGCTCGAAGTCGGCCGCCCGGTCGTCGGCCCGGCCGTCCGTGGCCCCGGTCGTCGTCTCGCTCATGGTCCCTCGTCCGGAAAGCCGGCCAGCGCGCGCACCTCGGCCGGACTCCGGCCCGCTTCGCGCAGGGCCCGGATGGTAAGCGGATCGTGGCGCTTGGCAAGGCGCTTGCCGACGGCGTCGGTCAAAAGGCCGTGATGGTGCCACTCGGGCACCGGCAGGTCGAGCAGCGCCTGGAGCAGGCGGTGGATATGGGTGGCGGGAAAGAGGTCCTCGCCGCGGGTGACCAGGGTCACGCCCTGGAGGGCGTCGTCCAGGGTGACCGCAAGGTGATAGCTGGTCGGCGTGTCCTTGCGCGCCAGCACCACGTCGCCGAAGACCGCGGGCTCGGCCGCGACCTCGCTGCGGCCCCGGTCGACCCAGGCGAGCGGCCCGGTCTCCGCGCTGGCCCGGGCGACGTCGAGGCGCAGCGCATGGGGCTCGCCGGCCGCGAGCCGCGCCCGTCTTTCAGCCTCGCCGAGACTTCGGCAGGTGCCAGGATACAGCAGGCCGTCGGGGCCGTGCGGCGCCTCGGCGGCGCGGGCGATCTCGGCCCGAATCTCCTTGCGGCTGCAGAAGCAGGGGTAGAGCAGGCCCCGGCCGTGCAGCTCGGCCAGGATCTCGGCGTAGGTGCCGAGGTGCTCGGACTGGCGGCGCACCGGACCCTCCCAGTCGAGGCCGAGCCAGGCCAGGTCCTCCGCGATCGCGGCCTCGAACTCCGGCCGGCAGCGGCCCCGGTCGATGTCCTCGATGCGCAGCAGGGAGCGCCCGCCGCCGGCCTCCGCCGCCCGCCAGGCGAAGAGCGCCGCATGGGCGTGGCCCAGGTGCAGAAGCCCGGTCGGCGAGGGCGCGAAACGCGTGACGACCGTCATGGTGTCGTCCCAAAACAACCATTTGAACCACAGAGCCACAGAGGGCTCCGAGTGGATTTGGCGGATGTCCCGATTTTCGCAGAGGGTCCAGTCAGGGGGTGTTGTTTCATTCTACGAAAGAACCATCCTTTTGATTCCGTCCTTCAAAAGCGTTGTGTAGAAATTCAATAGGAGCCCTGTCCGGATGCCGCTTAGTTTGAGATAAGTCAGGAGCTGCGCTTCATGAATCGGCAAGAGCTTCTCCACCGTTTTCAATTCCAGGATCAAGCGATCTTCCACAACAACGTCTACTCGATATCCACATTCCAAATAGACCGACTTGTAAGAAACGGGAAGAGGCACTTGGCGCTTGAAAGGAACTTCGTGACGCTTCAATTCAAAACAGAGGCATTCCTCGTAGGCCGACTCCAAGAGTCCGGGCCCCAAGGCGCGATGGACACCAATTGCCAAGCCGATAACCTGGTCCGTCAGGGCATCTCGATCCTTCGCGTGTCCTGATTTGCTCATTAGACAAAGCTTGGTAATTTGTTAGCGCCTAATAGTTGAAGTGGTTTCCCGGTGCAAATCGCTTCAACAAATTCCTCTGCGTGCTCTGCGCCTCTGTGGTTCCATTTTCTGTAGCAGATTAAGACACGATGCCGCTATGGTCGCTTAGAACGCAGCAATTTCCCCGGTTGTCGCGTTGTACAGGTGCTCCGTCATATCGCGCTTTCGGGGGCCAGCGGGCGTCCCTCGCCGAAGCGCGCGAAGCGGAAGGCGGCGAGGTCGTGGGCGGGCTCGTCGCCGGCGATCAGCTCGGCCATCAGCCGGCCGGCGATCGGGCCGATGCCGAAGCCGGGCGAGGCCCGGCAGCGCGTCCAGGACCGGGATCGCGTCCGGCGTCGCCTCGATGACGCCGGCCCAGCCGTAATCGACCTCGAGATCGGTGAACTCGGGGAACAGCGCGCGAAAGTTCGCAAGGCCCTTGCGCATCTTCGCCGGATCGGGCGCCGGCGCCAGGACGCGGTGCCTGGCCAGGCGGCGCTGCAGCGCGGCGCGGCTGTCGAACAGGGCCGCGATGTCCTCGACCAAGGGCCGCCCGAGGCGCAGGCGGAACTGCCGGCGGTGCTGCCGGAAGCCCTGCCGGAAGGCCCAGGCGTAGCGCAGGCTGTCGAGCCCGATGTCGTGGTCGACCAAGCCGCCGGCGGCGACATTGAACGAGCCGTCCCGGCGCTGCCGGAAGCCGAGGCCCGGCGACCAGACGCCGAGCGCCGTCTTGTCGGGCGCCTGCTTGGTGCGCAGCACCGTGGCCCGGATCCGCAGCTGCGGCAGGTCGAGGCCGAGGCCGCGCAGCAGCGGGTTGCTCCAGACCCCGGCGGCGACCAGCACCGCCTTGGCC
>CAMYMY010000358.1 GCA_947259625.1 uncultured Kiloniellales bacterium
CTTCGGGGCGGTCTGCATGACCGCCGCCCTGATCGGGACCGCCGCGGGGCATTTGGCGGCCGGCGCGTTGCCGCAGCCGGTCACCTACGGTCTGGTGTTCCTCAACCCCGTCTTCTTCGCCCTCATCTTTGCCGACGCGCGGGACAGGGTGACGGCTTTTTCCCTTTTGATCGGCGCGGTGGTCGGGCCGCTCCTGCATCTGGTCTCGCCGGACTGGGGCCTGTTGGGGACCGGGGTGATCGCCGGCACCGCGGCCTTCTGGCTGGCGCGGCTCCCCCGGCCGGGAACTCACCCATGACCGCCGAATTCGGAGCTTGGCCGTTCCTGTTGCTCGCCATTGCGGCGACCTATCTCTGGCGCGGGTTGGGCGTGCTCGTCTCGACGCGGATCGATCCGCAGGGCGCCGTCTTCCAGTGGGTGACCTGCGTGTCCTATGCCATGCTCGCAGGCCTGATATCGCGCATGACCATCATGCCGCTGGGCATTCTGGCCGAGGTGCCGCTGGCCGATCGTCTGGCGGCCATGGCGATCGCCTTCCTGGTCTTCTTCGGCTGGCGCCGCAAGGTGCTGCCCGGGGTCGCCGCCGGCGTCGTCGCGCTCGTTCTTCTGACCGTGGCACGGCTCGGCGGCTGGCTGGACTTTTGAGGCTCAGCTTGACTCTGCCGGCCGAGGCGAGAGCGCGAAGCCGAGGACCAAGCCGGCGAGGAAACCGCCCACATGAGCCCGCCAGGAAATCTCGGCGCCGGCCAGGAAATCACCGAGGCCGATGATCGCCACGAGCACGTTGAGCCCCATGATGACGGCGATGAATTCGAGTGCCCGACGCCGGCGGCCGGGTATGCCGGCACGGAACAGAATGGGTATGGCCGCGGCCATCATGCCGTAGACCGCGCCCGAGGCGCCGATCAGATAAACCGGACCGGTGTGGCCGGCCAGGGCCTCGGCCAGGGCGCCGGCCGCCGCGCCGGCGGCGAAGAGGATCAGGAAACGCGAAACGCCCAGCCGGCGCTCGACGGCCGCGCCGAAGGCGAGCAAGAGGCCGGTATTGACCAGCAGGTGCAGGGCGTCGGTATGCAGGAACGCGTGGCCGATCAACGGCAACAGGTCCAGGGCCGAGGACCCGGTTTCGTCCGCGGCGAAGCGCGCCAGGAATCGCGCCGGAACGAAAGCGAAGGTGTCGAGGGCTGCCTGCTGCCACACCGGTCCGGCCAAGAGAAACAGAAGATAACTGACCACCAGGGCACCGCAGGTCCACAGCGTGCCCGGCGGCGCGTTGAAGATCGGTTGCCGGCGAATCGGTGCGCCCGGTGCCGAGGTGCTCACAGGCGGGTCACCCGGTCGGGTTGGACCCCGAGCGAGCGGTGGCAGAACTCCAGCGCCTCGGCCTCCGCCGCCTCGCAGGTCTCGTGCTTGCGGCCGAACTGGAGACGATCGCCGTCGCGCCACAACGACCAGAGGTGATCGGTGCTGCCGTCCGCGTTCGTCCACCGTTCGATCATGACCTCGACCATGTGTCCATCCCCGTACCCACCCTCGACTGCGGAGCGGTTGCCGCAGTCCCGAATTCTATTTCGGCAAATTAGGATTCTGTAAGGAAATGGGAGCTATGGTGGTGTTTCCAAGGGTTAACGATTTATGGCCCTTGGGCCTCCTTTGCGTGTTAGGGCCCCGCCTTTCCTTCCCTGGGCGGGGCCCAATTCGTCTGAGCTCGGCCTTTTCGCGCTTTGTCGATGCTCGCCGGCCATTGCCGTTCATGACGGCGGCAGCCTATGGTAGCCGGACGCGGCGCGCACCATGTGCGGCGAACGACGGACCACAGGCTGCGATGAACGATAAACCCCACGACATTTTGAAGGCTTACAAGAGCCAACACTTTCTGACCAGCGCCGACGCGCGGCCGCTGCGCATTCTGGCCGAGTATCTGGAGCCTCGCGCCCGTTTCGAGCACTACCGGATCGACGACACGATCGTGTTCTTCGGTTCGGCCAGGATCGTGGCGCGCGAAGAGGCCGAAAAGGAACTGGAGGCAGCGAAGGCGGCGGGCGGCGACCTGAAGCGGGCCGAGATGCGCTACGAGCTTTCGGCCTACTACGAGGCCACCCGCGAGCTGGCCCGGCGGTTGACGGAATGGTCCAAGGGACTGGACCAGACGGACCGGCGCTTCGTCGTGTGCAGCGGCGGTGGGCCGGGGATCATGCAGGCGGCCAACCGGGGCGCCTCCGAGGCCAAGGGCGTCAACATCGGGCTCGGCATCTCGCTGCCCTTCGAGCAGTCCGGCGACGCCTCGATCACCCGCGAGCTGAGCTTCGCGTTCCACTACTTCTTCATGCGCAAGTTCTGGTTCGCCTACCTGGCCAAGGCTGTCGTGGTCATGCCGGGCGGCTTCGGCACGCTGGACGAGCTGTTCGAGCTGCTCACCCTGGTGCAGACCGAGAAGATCAAGAAGCACATGCCGATCATCCTGTTCGGCAGCAAGTACTGGGCCGAGGTCATCAACCTGGAGGCCCTGGAGCGCTACGGCACGATCTCCCCCGAGGACACCGAGCTGTTCTTCCGCACCGATTCGGTCGACGAGGCCTTCGACTATATCACCGAGCAGCTGAGCCAGTACGCCCTTGCCAGTCCGGGCGCCACCCTCTAGCAACCGCGCGGCGGAATCCTATCTGTAACTCCATCGGCCTGGGCAAGGGGACCGGCCGCGGCGCTACGGAGGGGAAAGGAAGACATGCTGACCAAGGGCTTCAAGGACCTGCTGGCCGAGGCCAACGCGGTGGTCGACGTGATCGCCGTGCACGATGCCGTCGACCTGCACGGCGGCGACGAGGTGGTCTTCGTCGACGTGCGGGAGCCCGAGGAACGGGCTAAGGGCACGATCCCGGATTCGGTCCACGCGCCGCGCGGCTTCATCGAGTTCATCGCCGACCCCCAGGGCCCGATGCACAATTCGGCCTTCGCCTCCGGCAAGAGGCTGATCCTGTTCTGCGGCACCGGCGCGCGCTCGGCCATGGCCGCCAAGACCCTCGACGAAATGGGGTTCGACAACGTGGTCAACATGGCCGGCGGCATCCAGGCCTGGGTCCGGGCCGGCGGCGCGGTGACTCGGTAGCGCGCGCCGCGGTGCGACTCATGGCGACCTGTTTCTCGAAAACCTTCCTCTACAACGCCCACACCACGGGGAGCGACGCGCTGTGGAGCGGCCTGCCGCCCGCGCCCGTCAAGGTGCCGCCCGGGGTGGAGGCGGGCTGACGGCGAGGTCCGCAGCCGACCAGGCGGGGAGTGTGCCCGTCATGACGATACTCGAGACCGCCCGCTACTATCTGGCGCTCGTCGTCCTGGTCAGCTTCGTGCCGCTCCTGGCCTTCTGGTTCCTGATCCACCCTTTCGTGGGCCTGTGGCGGCGGCTGGGGCCGGGGATCGCCTACGGCGCGGCCACGGCCGTCATGGTCCTGATCGGCGCGGGAATTTTCGCACTGCGCGGTCCGTTGCTCGCGGTCGAGTTCGGGACAGTCCCCATGCTGTGGCTGCCGGCCGCGCTCGCCTATTCCGCCGCCATCGTGCTCGAGGTGCTGTGCCGCCGACAGCTCTCGATCGGTACCCTGATCGGCCTGCCCGAACTCGTGCCAGGCCGGGCCCCCGGCAGGCTGCTGACCGAGGGCATCTACGCCCGGGTCCGCCATCCGCGCTACGCCGCCGGCGGGCTCGGCCTGCTGGCCTTGGCCTGCTTCACCAACTACCTGGCGGTCTACGGGCTCCTGGTCGTCTATTGGCCGGCGATCTATGCCGTCACGGTCTTCGAGGAGCGCGAGCTCGTCGCGCGCTTCGGTGCTGCCTACAAGAGCTACCGGAAGAGCGTGCCGCGGTTCCTGCCGCGATTTCGGCTGTAGCCGCGGGGTAGCGACCAGCGCGCTTAAGCCTCCGCGGCGAAGTCCTCGAACCTGTCCACTGCGGCGCGGTC
>CAMYMY010000359.1 GCA_947259625.1 uncultured Kiloniellales bacterium
CACGGCGCCGACCACGGGAGATACCAACGGTCCGGGCGAATCTTGCTCCGCTCAGCCGTCAGTAGCCCCAGAAACCCTCTCCCCGCATCCAGGCCTCCCCCTCCCGGGCGTGCAGAAGCGAAACAGCTTGTCCAACGCCTTCATGAGCCGACGCGCCTCTTCGCTGACCAGGGAATAATAGATCGTCTTGCCCTGACGCCGGTGGGCCACGAGATCGTCGGCCCTGAGCCGCGCGAGCTGCTGGGACACGGTCGGCTGGCGCAGTGCCAGCGTGGTCTCGAGCTCCGTGACCGAGCGCTCCCCCTTGGCCAGGAGGCAGAGCAGCCGCAAGCGGTTCTCGTTGGCCAGGGCCTTGAGCAGGTTGCTGGCGGTCCCGACGTTCTCGACCATTCCGGCCGCCGTGGCCCCGATATCCTTCTCTGCTGCCACTCTTCGCGGCCGGTCGGCGGAACGCGACCTCACTTGCGCGCCGACCGGCCTCGGCAAGACCGGCCCTCAGAAATGCCAGGCGTAGCCGAGCGTGACTTCGAACTGGTACATCTTCAGTTCGATCTTCTGCGACGGGTCGAATGGGTTGCGCCCCGACTGGGTCGACTCGGGCGCGAACATGCCGCCCAGCTGCAGGGTGTGGCTTTCGTTCAGCTTGTACTCGACGCCGCCGGTGATGTGGTGCTCTATGACGGCCGGCGCGAGGATGTTGAACAGCACCTCGGAGTCGTCGATCGGCTGATCGGTGTAGGAATAGCCCGCGCGCACTGTCCACTGGTCGTCCACCTGCCACTGGGCGCCGAACTTGAAGATGTTGGTGTTGTTCCACCCGAAACCGATGCCGTCGTCCTCGCCAAGCAGCGTTCCAGGCGCCGGAATGCTGAAGTTGTTCCCTACCGCGGCCACGTCCGAGTACCAGATCCGCTTGTAGTCGAAAAGCAGGGTCAGCTCGGGAATCGGGTTCCAGGAGACGCCCACCTGCAGGGCCGGCGGAATGTCGAAATCGCCCTGCTCGGCGAACAGCCCCTTGTAGTCGTCGAACTTGCTCATGTAGGTGCGCAGCTGATAGGTCGCGCCGAGGCCCACGTTCGCGGGCAACTCGGCCTGAATGCCGAAGCGCGCTCCGAGTCCGAAGGATTCGTCGTGGCCGTTGTTGCTGACCTTGTTCGGATTTGAGGAAAACGCGCCAAAGGTGGAAATGCCCTGCGCTTCGAAACGCTGATACGCCACGATCGGGCCGCCCCCTATGGAAAATTTCTCGAGCACCCCGGGGACCTCGAGCTGAGGTATCTCGCGCGCATAGGTGAACTGCAGAAATCCTTGCATCAGATCCACGCCGGCGGTGCCGTCGCAGAACACGCCGCCCAGGCCAAGGCTGCACGTCGCGTCGCCCCCGTCGTATTCCGTGTTCATGCCGCCGTTGCCGTAGAGCGCCACGCCGACCGCCGACAGATCGTCGATCTGATAGCTCGCCGCGATGCTGGGGATGAAGAAGATCTCTCTGTCGCTCTTGACCTTATCGTTGGGCACGAGCCGCTGGGGTAGAGTGCCGCCTTCGGCGTCGAACTCCCGGTGCGGGCTGAAGAACGAGATGTCGGCGTTGAGCTGGTTGTCGATGCCGACCAGCCCCGCGGGATTGAGGGCCTGGGACATGGCGTCCTGGGAATAGGCTGCCCCGGTCCCCGCCATCATCTTTGAGAGCGCCCCGAAACCGTGCTGGAAGTAGCCTTCCGTCGCCTGCGCCGGCGTGCCGGTCGCAGCGAGGCCCGTCAACGCCATCGCGATGGCCGGAACGAGAAGTCCGGCCCGATACTGTGGGAACTTCATCAGCGACTCCCTTCTGTACGCTTGGTTTTCCGGATCGGCTTCGTGTGGATTCTGCTCTTGGTCTATATCCTTATTAAACTTATGGTCTTTTTCCGTCTTGCCCCCCACCGCCCCGCACACGACGGCAGGGCGTTACCGCAGGCGCCGAGGTCACGCCGTATGCTTGATCAGGAAGGTATAGAGGCCGCCCTCGGTCTTCGAGTCGAGCAGCTCGTTGCCGGTGGTGCGGCAGAAGGCCTCGAAGTCCGCGACCGAACCGGGGTCCGTCGAGAGGACTTGAAGCACCTCGCCCGTCGGGACGTCCTTGAGAGCCTTCTTCGCCTTCAGGATCGGCAGCGGGCAGTTCAGCCCCTTTGCGTCAAGCAGATGCTCGGCCATTTTGTCTGTCTCCCCCTCTTGCTTGTGCGATGCGGTTGATGGCCCGTCGACCGGGCTAGATGAACAGATTGATGTCGGAGTTGGTGGCGGTCTCCATGTAGGTGGCGGCGCCGCCGAGCTCCGGGCCCTCGATCATGTCGTCGAGCGAGTATTCGAAGAGGTCCAGGGTCATCTGGCAAGCGATCATGCGCACGCCGGAGTCGACCGCGGCCTCGCGCAGCTCCTCTATGGAGGCCACGCCCTTCTTCTTGGTCAGGTTCTTCATCATCCGGGTTGCGGCCGCGTCCACGCCCGGGATCATCGACACGGCGTTCGGCATCGTCATGTGCATGCCCATCATGGGCATCTTCATGGCCGGGTTGCCGAGCGTCGAGAGCTGCAGATCGAGCTTCTTCAACAACAGCGGCAGGCCGTAGAAGGTGAAGAACATGGTCACGTTCAAGCCCATGGCGGCGGCGGTCGTCGCCAGAATGAAGGGCGGGTAGGCCCAATCCAGGGTGCCTTTCGTGACGATGATCGAGAGGCTCTTGGCGTTGTTGGCAGTCTCCGACATTGCGTCAAATCCCTTCAGTTCAGCCATCGCCCGGGCCGACGGCGCCCCGCGCCCATTCGGCCTGTCCAATTGACATTCTATAAAGCTAATTTATAAAAATCGAATATGACTGTCAATCGAACTGCCGCACTATTTCGTGATTAACCATAAAGGACGGCTGTCGCGGGTGGGGGTCGGACAACGGGTGCACCGGGGCTCGACTGAATGTCGTCTTGATGCGACTGTGCCTTGGCTTACTGTCGCCGCCGGGGCGAAACCGAACCTGGGCGACTCGAGACGGACATCCGGCACATGAAGATCGACCTGTTCATGGAGTTCCCCTCGCCGCCCGACGCGGAGCTGACCTTGTCCGGTGTGATCGAGGACGGCCTCGGGCTGGTTCGCGCGGCGGATGCCCTGGGGTTCGACGCGGTCTGGCTGGCCGAGCACCACTTCCTGGGCGATTATTGCAACGCCGCGGCCCCGGACATGCTGCTGGCGGCCATGGCGCGGGAGACCAAACGGATCGGGCTCGGCTTCGGGATCGTTCCCCTGCCGATCCATGATCCGGTGCGTGTCGCCGAGCGGCTGGCGACCCTCGACATCCTGTCCGACGGCCGCGTGCACTGGGGCGTCGGCCGTGGCGTCACCGTCACCGAACTCGAGGGATTCGGCGTCGACCCGGCGGACAGCCGGGGCGTCTTCCGCCGGCGCTTCAGCGAACTCGGCGATATCCTGCGAACGGGCGAATTCACGCGCGACGGCGAGCGCTACGAGCTTCGCCCGCCGCCGAGCCCCCGGTTGGGCACCGGCTGGCTGGCGGCGGTCAGTCCCGAGAGTTTCGAGCTGGCCGCCGAGTTGGGGCTGAACGCCATGACCGGGCCATTCAAGCCCTGGCCTTTCGTCAAGGAGGACCTGAAGCGCTACCGCCGCCTGTCCGCGCGGTCGCCGGTGCCCTCCGGCGGCGCCACGTCCTTCACGCTGGCGGTCTATTGCGCGGAGGACCACGAGGCAGCGCGGGCCCGCGCCGAGCCGGGACTCCTGTGGATCTACCGCAAGATCCTCGAGGTCTCCCGCCCGCTGCTGGCCGCGCGGACGGCCGGCTACGAGCACTACCGCAAGCTGGGCCGCTTGGCCTCGCTGTTCGACGATGTCCTGACCCTTCGCGTCCTCGAGGCGATGGGACTGGCCGCCGTGGGAAATCCGGAGCACGTGGCCAAACGGCTCG
>CAMYMY010000360.1:0-1936 GCA_947259625.1 uncultured Kiloniellales bacterium
CGAACCGGCCCTGCGTGCTCGATCCGGTCAAGATTCGCGGGCCGGTCTTGGCGGTGCGCGCCGAGAACTGCATCGCCTGCCAGACCTGCATGAACCTGGGGTGCCCGGCGATCTCGTGGAGCGAGGAATGGCATGACGGCCATCACAAGGTGAAGATCGACGCGGCGACCTGCATCGGCTGCACCCTCTGCTCGCAGATCTGCCCGACCGACTGCATCCAGCCGGCGGCCGGGTGAGCGCCGCCATGCCGCGAAAGCCCGGAACCGCCGGTCCGAGGGCCCGCCCATGAAGATGGACCGGGTGGCGACCGCGACCACCAACGTGTTGATCGTCGGGGTCGGCGGTCAGGGCGTCATCATGATCTCCAAGGTGCTGGCCGAGCTCTGTCAGCTGCAGGGCCACCAGGTCAAGCAGAGCGAGGTCCACGGCATGGCCAAGCGCGGCGGCGGCGTGTTCAGCCACGTGCGTTTCGGCGACCGGGTCTGGTCGCCGACCATCCCGCGCGGCGAGGCCGACATCCTGCTCGCCCTGGAGTGGGCCGAAAGCCTGCGCTGGCTCAACTACCTGCGGCCCGACCGGGGCACCTTCATCGCCGACACCCAGCAGATCGTGCCGCCCTTTGCCTGCCGCGACCGCAGGCGGGGCGCCGCGGACGCCTATGCCCGGGAGACCCCGAGCGAGGTCCTCGAGCGGGTCGCCAAGGGCTTCGCGCTGGACGCGGGCCGCATGGCCGCCGAGCTGGGCAATCTACGGGTCGCCAACACGATCCTGCTCGGCGCGCTCTCAACCGCGCTGGATTTCCCGGCCGAGGATTGGCGGACGGTGCTGGTCCGCTCGGTGCCGCCAAAGACCAAAGACCTCAACCTGCAGGCCTTCGAACAGGGCCGCGAATGGGTCACCCGGGCGGCGACGGCCCCCGCCCCCGCGGCCCCTGTAGCGCTGCGGCGTCCCGGCGGCCTCGAAGCTCCGGCGGTCGAGGTCGAGCTGGAGATCATCGAGGCTTGGTGCAAGGGCTGCGACATCTGCGTGAAAATGTGCCCGGAACGCTGCCTGATCCTCAACCGGGAGCAGATCGCCGAGCTGAACGATCCGGCGGCCTGCACCGGCTGCGGCATCTGCGAGTGGCTCTGTCCCGACTTCGCGATCGCGATCCACAAGCGGACCCGCGACGAGGTCGGCGCCTGACCATGGCCGCGGCGACACAGCGCCTGAACGTAATGGGCAACGACGCCTGCGCGCTGGGCGCCGTGGCGGCGGGCTGCCGCTTTTTCGCCGGCTATCCGATCACGCCCTCCTCCGAGATCGCCGAGCGGATGTCGCGCGAGCTGCCCAAGGTGGACGGCGTGTTCATCCAGATGGAGGACGAGATCGCCTCGATGGGCGCGGTCCTCGGCGCCTCAATGGGCGGCGTCAAGGCCATGACCGCGAGCAGCGGCCCCGGCTTCTCCCTGAAGCAGGAGAACCTAGGCTACGCCGCGGGGGCCGAGATTCCCTGCGTGGTGATCGACGTCATGCGCGGCGGTCCCAGCACCGGCATGCCGACCCGCCCGTCGCAGGGCGACGTGATGCAGGCGCGCTGGGGCACCCACGGCGACCACGCGGTGATCGTCCTGGCGCCGGCTTCGGTCAAGGAGATCTACGAGCAGACGATCCGGGCCTTCGACCTGACGGAGCGCCTCCGGGTGCCGGTCGTCGTGCTGTTCGACGAGGTGATCGGCCACCTGCTGGAGACCGTCGAGCTGCTCGATCCGGCGACCCTGGACCTGGCCGGGCGCAAGTGGGCGGCCGGACCGCGCGAGACCTACCTCCCCTTCGAGCAGACCGACGACCTGATACCGGCCATGGCCCGGCCCGGCGACGGCTACCGCTGCCACACCACCGGCCTGACCCACGCGGAGAGTGGCTTCCCAACCCAGGACCCGGAGACGGTCGAGCG
>CAMYMY010000360.1:1998-5946 GCA_947259625.1 uncultured Kiloniellales bacterium
GCGCACCACCGGGAGCTCGTCGAGTCCTACGAGGCCCTGGACACCAGGGACGCGGAGGTCCTGGTGGTGGCGATCGGGATCAGCGCCAGGGCGGCGCGCCGCGCGGTCAAGTCGGCCCGGCAGAAGGGCGTGAAGGCCGGCCTGTTCCGCCCGATTACCCTCTGGCCCTTCCCGGAGGACCGCTTCCGCGAGGCGGCCGCCGGCGCCGCGGCCGTCGTCGTCCCCGAGATGAACGCCGGGCAGCTGAGCCTCGAGATCGAGCGGCTCGCCCCGGCCGGGACGACGGTCTCGCCGCTCAACCGGATCGACGGGGAGCCGGTCGCTCCCCGGGAGATCGCCGCACGCATCGAGGAGCTGGCAGGCCATGGATAAGCCGGACGCCGAACGGTTCGAGATCCGCGACTACCTGCGCGAAGAGCTGTTCCCGCACTTCCTCTGCCCGGGCTGCGGCCACGGCATGGCGCTGAGGGCCCTGCTCTGGGCCGTGCACGAGCTCTCGATTCCCAAGGACGAGCTCGCCGTAGTCTCTGGCATCGGCTGCGCCGGGCGCCTGGGCGCCTATATCGACGCCAACACCTTCCACGTGACCCACGGCCGCCCGCTGGCCTTCGCGACCGGCCTGGCGCTGGCCCGGCCCGACCTCAAGGTCGTCGTGATCAGCGGGGACGGCGACTGCCTGGCAATCGGCGGCAACCACCTGATCCATGCCTGCCGGCGCAATCTCGACCTGACCTGCGTCATGCTCAACAACGAGGTCTACGGCATGACCGGCGGACAGGCCTCGCCGACCACCTCCGAGACCCGTTACACGACCACCACGCCGCACGGCAATATCGAGCCGGCCTTCGACGCCTGCAAGCTGGCCGAGGCCGCCGGCGCCGGCCTGGTCGGACGGGAGGTCACCCTGCAGACGCCGACCCTCAAGGACCTGATCAAGCAGGGGATCGCCTACAAGGGCTTCGCCTTCGTCGAGGTCATCTCGGACTGCACCGAGATCTTCGGGCGCAAGAACGACCTCGGCTCCTCGCCGGAGATGATCCTGAGCCAGAAGCGCAGCATGCGCCCGGACTCCTATGGCAACAAGGTGGACCAGCCGTTCCGCCCGAACGCCTTCCCGACCGGCGTGCTGGCGCGCAACGACCGCCCGGAATACGCCGAGACCTACCGGCGCCATGCCGCCTCGGTGAAATCCGCGCAGGGCGGGGCCGGTTGACCGCGCCATGGGGGAGCTGGAAATCCGGTTGAGCGGCTCGGGCGGACAGGGGCTGATCCTCTCGGCCCGGATCCTGTCCGAAGCGCTGACCCTGGAAGGCCGGACGGTCGCCCAGTCACAGAGCTACGAGCCGACCTCGCGCGGCGGCCTGAGCCGTTCGGATCTGGTGGTCGGCGACGGCGTGCCGGACTATCCCCTGGTCACCGCGCTCGATTTCCTGCTGATCCTCGACCAGTGCGCCGCCGAGGCCTCGGCCGGCCTGATCAAGGCGGGCGCCACGGTGATCGTGGATTCCCGGCGCGTGACCGCGCCGCCGCAGGGGGACTTCGCCCTGCATGCGCTGCCCTTGAGCGAGACCGCCCGCGGGCTCGGCAACGAGCGCGTGGCGAACATCGCGGCCGTCGGGGCGCTGGTCGCCCTCAGCGGAGTCTGCCGCCGAGACTCGCTCGAACAGGCGATCCGGGCGCGCACGCCCAAGGGCTACCTGGACCTCAACCTCGAGGCCATGGCGGCGGGCGGGCGCCTGGCCGCTCCGGACGAGAGCCTGATGTCCTCCGGCGCCGGTGCGTGACGGGGCCACCATGACGGCGGACGACCCGGAACGGCGGCACTTCAGCGAGGCGGTCGGCGCCGGCATGTACGAAACGGACCGGGCCGCGCAGCACCTCGGCATCCGGCTCGAGGAGATCCGGCCGGGCTACGCGCGCACGGCCATGACCGTCGCCGAGACCATGCTGAACAGCCAGGGCAGCTGCCACGGCGGGCTGATCTTCACCCTGGCCGACAGCGCCTTCGGCTATGCCTGCAACGCGGAGAACAAGGCGACCGTCGCGCTCGCCTGCTCGATCAGCTTCACCAGCGCCGCGCGGCCCGGCGAGCGCCTGACCGCGGTGGCCGAGGAGCGCCTGCGCAACGCCCGCACCGGGACCTACGATATCACCGTGACCGGCGGCGACGGTCGCACCGTCGCCCTGTTCCGCGGCAACTCCTACCAGATCAAGGGCGAGACGGTCCCCGGCCTGGGCGCCGGCCCGCAAGCGGAGGAGACCTGACCGGCCCGGAGCCATCCGAGCGCCGCAATGCGGATGCTCGCGAGCTTGGGCTTCATGTATTATCAGAGAAAGAAACGGCTCTTTGGAGGATGCCATGACGGCTGAGGCCCCGGCGAAGAAGGACCTGGACCCGATCGAGACGGCCAGCCGCGACGAGATCTCGGCGCTGCAGCTCGAGCGCCTGCAGTGGACCCTGCGCCACGCCTACGAGAACGTGGCCCACTACCGCAAGGCCTTCGACCAGGCGGGCGTGCATCCCGACGACCTGCGCGAGCTCGCGGATCTGGCGCGCTTTCCGACCACGAACAAGGAGGACCTGCGCCAGAACTACCCCTTCGGCATGTTCGCCGTGCCGCGCGAGCAGGTCGTGCGGGTCCACGCCTCCAGCGGCACCACCGGCAAGCCCACCGTCGTCGGCTATACCCAGACGGACATCGACAACTGGTCGGACCTCATGGCGCGCTCGACCCGCGCGGCCGGCGGCCGGCCCGGCGACATCGTCCACGTCGCCTACGGCTACGGCCTGTTCACCGGCGGCCTGGGCGCCCACTACGGCGCGGAGCGCCTGGGCTGTACCGTGATTCCCGTGTCCGGCGGCCTGACCGAGCGCCAGGTCCAGCTGATCCGGGACTTCGAGCCGCGCATCATCATGGTGACGCCGTCCTACATGCTGGTCATCGCCGACGAGTTCGAGCGCCAGGGGGTCGACCCACGCAGCTCCTCGATCCGCATCGGCCTGCACGGCGCCGAGCCCTGGACCCAGGCGATGCGCGAGGAGATCGAGGCGCGCTTCGACATGGACGCGATCGACGTCTACGGCCTCTCGGAGGTGATGGGCCCCGGCGTCGCCTGCGAGTGCGTCGAGACCAAGGACGGCCTGCACGTCTGGGAGGACCACTTCTACCCGGAGATCGTCGAGCCGGCGACCGGCGAGGTGCTGGCCGACGGCGAGAAGGGCGAGATGCTCTTCACCACGCTGACCAAGGAGGCCTTCCCGCTGATCCGCTACCGGACCCGCGACCTGACGCGCCTCCAGCCCGGCACGGCGCGGACCATGCGGCGCATGGAGAAGGTGACCGGCCGCTCGGACGACATGCTGATCATCCGCGGCGTCAACGTCTTCCCCTCGCAGATCGAGGAGGTGATCCTCGAGGACGGCCGCCTGTCGCCCCACTACGTGCTGGAGCTGCACCGCGACAATCGCCTCGACGCGCTCACCGTCGTCGTCGAGGTCAAGCCCGAGAACGCCGGCGCCCTCGAGGAGATCGAGGGGGCCTGCGCCAAGGAGCTGGCGCACCGGGTCAAGTCCACAATCGGGGTCAGCGTCGGCGCGCGCATCGTGCCGGTCGGCGGCGTCGAGCGCTCCATGGGCAAGGCCAAGCGGGTCATCGATCTGCGCGACCCGGCGTGACACAGGGCCGCGCGCCTCAGACTCCGACTCCGAGTGAAGTGCACAATATCAATGAGTTAGCAAAGCCCTTTTGTCGTCGCCGGACTTGACCCGGCGATCCAGGACAACCTGCCTTCGCCGAACGACCCGTCGCCCGAAGGGCTTTGGCCCGCAGGGCGAAGCCCCGGCTTCGCGCAGGCAGGCGTTCGGGGCCGGCAATCCCTGGATGGCCGGATCAAGTCCGGCCATGACAGACTGTGGAAAGTGATCGCTAGCATCCTGATCTACCACCG
>CAMYMY010000361.1 GCA_947259625.1 uncultured Kiloniellales bacterium
TATCCGGCCGGGACCTATGTGCGCAATCCGCCGGGCTCGCGCCACTCGCCGCGCAGTAAGGACGGCACCACGATCTTCGTGAAGCTGCAGCAGTTCGCCCCCGACGACGGCAAGCACGTGGTCATGGATACGAGAACGCAGCTCTGGATCGCCGGTCCCGCGGCGGGCGTTCAGGTCATGCCGCTCCACACCCATGGCCCGGAGCAGGTGGTCCTGCAGCACTGGAACGCCGGCACCCGCATGGAGCGTCGCGACCAGGAGGGCGGCGAGGAGATCTTCGTCCTCGACGGCACCCTCGAGGACGAGCACGGCAGCTACCCGAAGGGGGCCTGGCTGCGCAACCCGCCCGGCACCACGCCCGAGCGGTGGAGCCGGGACGGCTGCGACCTCTACGTCAAGACCGGACACCTCGGATAGGCGGTGCCGGCACCGACGGGCTGACCTGAGATCAAAGGTCGCCATCGACGACCTCCGGCATGAAATCGACCGTCGCTGTGTAAATTGTATGTTCTTTTCGTCGCTGGCCGAGCCATTCGTATTTGATTAACCACTTCCTCGCTAGAGCATGTGGTGCGATCCCCCCATGCTAATTCAGGAGATATGCAGACATGATCTTCCAGGCGAACCAGACACCGGACGACGGCGCAGAAAAGACCGCCCCGCCGCGCGGCAGGGTCCAGCACTCGATCATCGGCAACGACCTGAAGATCACCGGCGACCTGATCAGCGACGGCGACATCACGGTCCACGGCATCGTCGAAGGCAGCATCAACATCAGCAAGATCGAGGCCGAGACCGTGCGCATCTCCGGCTCGTTCAGCGGCGACGTCAAGGCCAAGCAGGTGGTCCTGACCGAGACCGCGCATGTGACCGGCGACATCATGCACGAGACCCTGGAGGTCAAGCCCGGGGCGTCCATCGAAGGCAAGCTCTCGCGCATCAAGGGCGCGAAGACCAACGGCAAGGACAAGGTGACGCCGCTCAAATCCAAGCCCTCCGACAGCGCCTGACGGCACGGCGGCAAGCGCCGGCCAAACCGCCTGGCCTCCAGCCCGGTCCACAAAGACGGAACCAACGGTGCCGCTGCCCCGGCCGGGGCGCGCGGAAGCGCCGTGCGTGGTTGGTGCTCGCACGCGCGCGCTACTACGCCGGCCTCGACGTTTGCGCCGGCAAGAAACGCGGTCTACAGTCGAGCGGACTTGACGACGCCCGGAGGACAGAGGAGCGAGATCCGGCCACGGGCAGGCAAGAGACGATCGGGTTCCCTTTGAGAGGACAAGGCCGTGGACACTTCCCCGCAACGCGCGACGCTCGTTCTGGAGCATATCTCGGCTGTGGACGACGCCGAAGACGAGGCCGGTGAGGGCAAGTGGTGCGTCGTCGCCTACCTGGTCTACGACAGCGGCCGGCGGGACCGCTCTACGCTCAGCCGCTGCCAGACCCGCGCCGAGGCCGCCGAGGCCCTCAAGAAGCTCTGGAGCAGCGTGACGAAGTGAGGCCGGCTTACCACCGTTAAGACGACCAAAGCAAAAGATCCCTACTCCGCCAGCCGCGCCTCCGTCAGGGCGAAGACCTCCTGGGGCTCGCCGACGCCGCGCAGGCGGTGGCGGCCGAGGGAGACGAGGGGCTCGCAGCCGCAACTGCGCGCGAAGCTGGCCGAGGCGAGGACCTGACGGTCGAGGCTCCGGCACAGCCGCTCGATGCGGGCGGCCTCGTTGACCGCCTTACCGATCACCGTGAAGTCGAGGCGGCCAGCGGCGCCGATGTTGCCGTAGAGCACGTCGTCCAGATGGAGCGCGATGCCGAACTCCAGCGGCTCCTCCCGGTCGCGGTTCCACGCCGCCATGCCGCGCGCCGCGTCGATCGCGGCGTGCACGGCCTGACAGCAGGCGGTACCGCGGTTCGAGCCGTCGACGTCGAAGACGGCCAGGAGGCCGTCGCCGATAAACTTAAGCACCTGGCCATGATGTTTTTCGACCTGCGTCGTCACGATGTCGAAGTAGTCGTTCAGCAGGGCGATCACCCGCTCGGCCGGCAGCCGGTCCGACAGCGACGTGAAATCGCGCAGATCCGAGAGCAGGATCGCCGCGCGTGTGCGCTCGCCCCGGCCCCGCGTGACATCGCCGGAGAGCACCCGCCGGGCGGCGTCCCAGCCGAGATAGGTCTCGAGCAGGCTCTGCGTCATGTCGTGGGCCGCCTCGAGCTCGAGGCGCAGGGCGACCAAGGGCAGCAGGCCGTCCAGCAGGGACAGATCCAGTGCGCCGAAGCCGCCGGGCCGGTCCGAGACCCAGGAGATGAACCCGGTCCGGCCGGAACTGAAGCCGAGCGGCATGGCGACGTAGTCGGTCGCGCCCTCGTCCGCGAGCTCCTTCAGGATCGGAAAGTCAAGCCGCGGCGCCGAACCCTCCAGGCGGCGGCGCAGGGCACCGGCACCCTGGTGAAGCACTTTTATCGGGCTCTCGAGGTAGTCGGAGGAACGCTCGACGCCATGGCCATAGGGCGTCGCCGACACGCCGTTCTGGCCCCGCCGCCAAGTGAACTGCCGGCCGACGACCTGCGGATGCAGGGTCGGCACGCCGATGCTGACCCGCATGAGCGGCACCCCGGCGGCGACCAGCTTTTCGCAAAGCCCGGCCAGCAGGGTTCCGGGGTCCGCCCGCAGGCCGCCGTGCGCGGCCAGCCAGGAGGCGATCGGATGGGCTGCGGACCCGGGTCCGAGGCTGTCGGCGCCAGGCGGTTCGGAGACGGCTTGCCCGGCCATGAGCGGCTTCCTTTCTAAAATCGACGCGGCCGGAAAGCCCCTAGTGGTCATGCCTCGGGTTTCACGGCCTCGATGGTGGCGGCAAGGACGTAGTCCTCGATCCTGCCGCCGGGCACCCACTCGCGGACGACATCGCGGCTCTCGTCCTGCGGCCGGATGCGGATCTTCTCGAACCCGGCCTCGCCCAGGATCCGCCGCAGCTCGGCAATGCTGGCCGCGCCGGAGACGCAGGCGGCATAGCGCGCCAAGTCGCCCCGGGCCTCGTCGGGCAGTTCCGCCGTCGCCACGACATCGGAGATCGCCAGTCTTCCGCCGGGCTTCAGGACCCGATAGGCGTCCCGATAGACGGCGGGCTTGTCCGGGGACAGGTTGATCACGCAGTTGGAGAGGATCACGTCCACGCTGGCGTCGGCCACCGGGAGATGCTCGATCTCGCCCAGGCGAAACTCGACGTTCGCGGCGCCGGCCTTTGCCGCGTTCTCCCGCGCCTTGCTCACCATCTCGGGCGTCATGTCCACGCCGACGACGCGGCCGGCCGCACCGACCCGCCCGGCGGCGAGGAAACAGTCGATGCCGCCGCCGCTGCCCAGATCCAGCACCGTCTCGCCGGGCTCCAAGGCGGCGATGGCCAGTGGGTTGCCGCTGCCGAGCGCCATGTCGGCGCCCTCGGGAAGGCCGCGGCGTTCCGCCTCGGAATACCCCGAGGCCGCGGGCGAGCAATCGCAGCCGCAGCCGGCGGCGCCGGCCTTCGCGATCCTGCCGTAGGTCTCGCGCACCGCCCGCCGTTTCTCTTCATCGCGCACTTTCTGCATCTTGCGGGTCCTTCCTTCATCCGATCCGAGGTTTCCTTCCACCCCTGTAGACGGAGAACGTCCAAAAAGGACGCAGACCTTTTTCGCAGGTCAGCAGATTTCGCAGCCGGAGTCCTTAACTTCGTAGTCGACCATGGTCCCTCGCCGGTCGAACTCGAAGCGGCAACAGGCCGAGAGCAGGTCCTTGACCATCGCCCGGCCCCTCCGGACCCGCGATTTCGCGCCGGACAGGGAGATCCCCAGTCTTTCCGCCACCTGCCTCTGCGGCAGCCCCTCGATCTCGGACAGCACGAGGGCCCGCCGATACCTGTCCGGGAGACGCTCTATCAGCGGCAGGAGGCAGCTCTCGATATCCTGCCGCGCCAGGTCGTTGGCATCGATCTCGGGCGCCGCGAGCCCCTCGGGGAGTGGCTCGAGGGTCTTTCGGGCCCGGTAATGGTCGACGACGGCGTTGCGCGTGATGCTATAGATCCAGGCCTTGATCTTGCCGCCGTCCTCGAGCGAGCCGATGCGGGCATGAATCCTCAAGAAGACCTCCTGGAGAATGTCGTCCACGGCGGACTCGTCCCCGACCCGGCTCCGAATGAAGCCGCGGAGGCCGGCATGATAGCTCTGCCAGATCCGCTCGATCGACTCGTTCATTCCGTCGACCCAACCGCAAGGCGCCCCGCCGTTTACCGCAGGGCCGATAGATTGGCGATCAGCGCCGCATCGTCCCGGCGAACCTGCTCGGCGATCTTGTGGGCCGTGTCCAGGTCGGGGGAGCAGCACTCCCTCGCCACGGTCTCGAACCGCTTGCGTTCCTCGAGGACGATCTCGATGGCCGCCCGCTCCAGGACGCCGGCAACCTGCTTGGCCTGGTCCTCGGTCGGCGTGGCCTCCAATATCTCGTAAACGCTCCGGGCGGCGCTCTCCGCGCGATCCCTCAACTCCATTGCTGGCTCCCCATGCTATGACGTTCCCGCGCCAACCGGGGCGGGTCCCGCCACGGCCATCAAGCGCTCGTTTGAAATCCTACATCGTTTCCCCACCCGGGCACAGGCCGGTCGAAGTCACGTGAGCGCTCGGCGATGACGGACCCGGCGC
Organism: uncultured Kiloniellales bacterium; assembly: GCA_947259625.1. Lineage (GTDB taxonomy): Bacteria > Pseudomonadota > Alphaproteobacteria > Kiloniellales > JAKSDN01 > CAMYKD01. The sequence continues at coordinate 4,660 of CAMYMY010000361.1, forward strand.
CGCTGCCTCTTGCGGGGCTTCAATAGGG
>CAMYMY010000362.1 GCA_947259625.1 uncultured Kiloniellales bacterium
GCACGGTTTTCAGGTGGTCGAGATGCACACCTTTGAGGTCGACGGTGAACGGGTCAGTAGTACGCGGGTGCGTGAGGCCTTGAGTACAGGTGAACTGAACCGTGCCGCGCAACTGCTGGGACGATCGTATCGTATGTCCGGCCGAGTGGTGCACGGTGACCAGCGTGGCCGTACGATCGGTTTTCCGACGGCGAACATCCATCTGCATCGCCGCGTGACGCCACTGCGAGGGGTTTATGCGGTGGAGATGTTTGGCCTTTCAGCGGATGTTGAGCTGCCGGCAAAGGGGGTGGCCAATATTGGAGATCGCCCGACGGTCGATGGTACTCGCTGCCAACTGGAAGTGCACCTGTTTGATTTTGATCGAGAGATCTATGGCGAATATGTGCAGGTCGAGTTCATCGCGCGGCTGCGAGATGAACAACGTTTTGAGTCGTTTGCGGATCTCAAGGCGCAGATTGATCGCGATGCCGCGGAGGCGCGAGCGCTGTTTGCAAAGCTGGCGGACAGTGGCGATGGCGCGGCAGCGTGATGTTGCTAAGTCAGGTGACATTTAGATAACTTTAAATTTTGGAAAATCTAGCGTAAATAAAATGGCAGATTATAAAAGCACCCTGAACCTTCCGAAGACCGCTTTTTCAATGAAGGCGAACCTCGCAAATCGTGAGCCGAACTTTCTTAAAGCGTGGTACTCGATGGATCTCTACGGCAAGCTGCGTGAAGCACGTGCGGGCAAAGAGAAGTTTATTCTGCACGATGGCCCGCCTTACGCGAATGGCGATATCCATATCGGTCACGCAGTTAACAAGGTACTGAAGGACATTATCGTTAAGTCTAAAAGCATGGAAGGGTTTGACACCCCCTATGTGCCGGGCTGGGATTGTCATGGTCTACCGATCGAGTTGATGGTCGAAAAAAAGATTGGTAAGGCAGGGCAGAAGGTCGATGCGCCGACCTTTCGCAAGGCGTGCCGCGATTATGCGGGCAAGCAGGTTGAAAAACAGCGCGAAGACTTTAAGCGTCTCGGGATACTGGGTGAGTGGGATCGTCCTTATCTGACGATGGATTTTAAGACCGAGGCCAACATCATCCGTTCGATGGGACATATCGTTGAGGCGGGTCATCTGCACAAAGGTTTTAAACCCGTGCACTGGTGTAGTGACTGTGGTTCTGCGCTGGCCGAGGCAGAGGTTGAATATGAAGAACGTGTCTCACCTGCGATCGATGTGCGTTTCGAAGTGCTCGATGATGAAGTGCTACTACAGCGCTGTGAGCATGTTGATGGTGAAGTGGGTGAAGGCCCTGTTAAAACTAAGATCTCGATCGTTATCTGGACCACCACGCCATGGACGTTGCCCGCCAATCAGGCGGTTTCTGTTAACCCTGGTTTCGACTATGTGTTGGTACAGTGTACTGGAGAACATGGCCCCGAAAGACTCATCGTCGCTGAAGTGTTGCTGAAAGAGGTCATGGGGCGTAGCGGCATCGAAGATTATCGAGTGATTGCAACCTGTATTGGTGAAAGTCTGGAAGGGTTGAAACTGCAGCATCCTTTTTATGAGCGTGAAGTGCCGGTGGAGGGGGCCTGGGTGGTCGTGGCGCCGCCGAACTTCGCTCCCGACGTCATCGCCTGGCGCACGCTCTACGACTTGCTGGTCGACGCCTATGTCCGGCACGGTTGGATGGAAATGCCCGAGAAGGTCTCCTTTACGCGCGACGTCCTGCCGGTGCTGCGTCGGTTGTCGAATCTGCAGTGGGTGAACAAGGGGTTCTTCGCACTCTTCGGCCACGGCGGGCCGATGAACTTCGACGATCCAGCGCTTATCTCCAAGCTGTCTCACCGACCGACGAAGAAAGGAGGGCCCGATCCCTATTCCGGGCTGCGGCAGGTGATCTTCAATTCGTTCCGGCCGGCAGGCACCAAGGTCAATGAGCCTCGCCTCTGGCCCTGGATCTACGGTGACACCTCGTTCTTCGCCGCCGCCTCGCCGCGCAGCAGCGTGTCGCTACCCAGCGTGACCGAAGAGCTTCTCTGCCGTTGGATGAACGGTGACTTCGTCAACGACTGGGATCCGGACGCGGAGTCCCCACGAAACCTCGACGAACTGTGCCTGGCGGAGCGGCCCGCCATGCTGGACCAGGCGGCGCTGCATTTCTGCCTTGCCGACGCTTTCCACCCCGGCAGCGAGCTCACCTGGCCGATGCGCCACCTGAGCATGTACAGCGCGCCCTTCCGAATCCGCCACCGGCCCGCTGGAGAGGTGGAGCCCGACTACGGCCCGAAGCTGACGCAGGAAGTGGCACTCCGTCCTGGCGGCCCGCTCTTCGCCCAGGGCCCGGGCGATCTCACACGCTGGATGGCGCTGCCGTGGCAGGCAGATACGGCGTTTTGCCGCTCCGGCTACGAGCCGCACTACGACCCCTATCTGCCGACCTATTGGCCGGCGCGCGTGCCCAATCAGGTGCTGTCCGAGAAGGACTACCTGATCGTCATCGACGACCAGCGTCAGCGGGACGAACGGATCGCCGCCTTCCACCGCCGCGAGCACTGGTTGCGAGCCATCGACCAAAAGGCGAAGCCCCCCGACCAGATGATGCAGATGGTTTCCGATTTCGGCCACATGGGGATCATCGAGGCGCGACCCGGTGTGGAGGACGATCCCGACTTTCCGCCCGTGATGTGGGTCGAATCGCACGGGCCCGAGCGGCGGCAGGCGCTCGCCGCCGTGAGCGCTGAGCGGCGACCGCGGCGTGGCCTGCACGAGCGTGCGGGTTGGCACAGCGCCGAGCATCTGGAGCAGGCCCTGCGGACCCGCATCCGGTGACCCGAGCTTGGGACGTGATCGTCGTCGGTGGTGGGCCGGCCGGCGCGGTGGCCGCTCGTCAGTTGGCCGGTGCCGGGCGCCGCACCCTCCTGGTGGAGGATGCCGACGGCCGCTCGCCCAAGGTGGGTGAGTCCTTGCCCGGAGCGGCCCGGCCCCTGCTTCGTGATCTGGGTCTCCTGGCGGCGGTCGAAGGCGGGCGGCATCTGGTCTCCAACGGCAATCTCTCGGCCTGGGGCTCCAACGAGCTCGCCGCCACCGACTTCATTCGCGATCCCCACGGTCTGGGCTGGCATCTCGACCGGCCCGCCTTCGACGCGCAGCTGCGCCGCGCGGCGGGTGAGGCTGGCGCCCGATTGAAGTCCGCACGAGTGCGGTCGACAAAGTGGTCCGCGGACCGCTGGCGCGTGCGACTCAGCGACGGCGGCGAGATCGAGTCGCCCTGGCTGCTCGACGCCTCCGGTCGCAGGGCGGTAGTGGCCCGGCGCCAGGGCGCGACCAGGATCCGTGACCATTCGCTCGTCGCCCTGTGCGCCTGGGGCAACTCCCGGAGCTCGGACACCCGTACCCTGGTCGAGTCCACCGCGGACGGGTGGTGGTATTCGGCACAGCTGCCGAGCGAGCGGCGGATCCTCGCGTTCCACGCCGACGCCGACGAGGCCGGTCGGATCGTGCGCGCAAAAGGGGCGTGGGGCGCGCAGCTTGCTCGGACACGCCACGTTCGCCGCACCGTCACAGACGCGAGCCCGGTAGGCCCCCCGCTGGGCCTGGACGCCTGTGGCTCTCGCCTCGATCGCTTCGCTGGCAAGGCCTGGCTGGCGGCAGGTGACGCCGCCCTGGCCTTCGACCCCCTCTCTTCACAAGGCATCTTCACGGCTCTGTATTCGGGGTGGCGCGCCGCCCGCGCTGTTGACGCTGCTCTGACTGGCGACTCGCGTCTCGTCGCTGCCTACGTCGAGCGCCTGGAAGAAATCCGCGCCGCCTATCTTCAACGCCACCGGCTGGTGTACCGGTCCGAGTGGCGCTGGGTCGACCGTCCGTTCTGGCGACGGCGCGCCGTAGGCGCGGATTGCGTGGCGTCCTAACGAAGGCTGCTCAGTAGCCACCGCCGAGTTGCCGAA
>CAMYMY010000363.1 GCA_947259625.1 uncultured Kiloniellales bacterium
GCGGCGGGGCGAAACTCGGGATCGACGCCATCGGCGGCGAGGCGACCTTGCGGCTGGCCGACTGCCTGGCGGACGGCGGGACGGTCGTGAACTACGGCTTCCTGAGCGGCGAGCCCTGCATGATCACGCCCCACCAGGCGATCGTCCACGGCATTACCCTGAAGGGGTTCTGGCTCGCCGGCCTGTTCCGCACGGCGGCGCCCGAGCAGATCCGGGCGATCTATGCCGAGGTCGCGAGCCACCTGGCCGACGGTACGCTTTCGGCCCCGGTCGAGGCGACCTACGACATCGCTGACATCAAGGATGCGCTGGCCCACGCCGAGCGCGAAGGCCGCGACGGCAAGATCCTGATCACGCCGAACGGCCCGGTCGGCTGACTAATCCTCCGCGGCCCGGCGCATCGCGGCCGCCAGCTCCAGGTCGCCCGGGCGGCCGCTCGTCTCCAGGGCGCCGACCACGCCACGCCGGTCGTCTTCGGTCTTGTTCTGGCTGAGCTTGGCCTTGGCCTCGAGTCGCGTGATCGGCATCTCGAAGGCGACGATGCCGCGCAGCATGCGGCGAATGTATTTCTCGTCCTGTCCGGCCATGGACCAGGGCGTCGCGAAGCCGGCTTCGTGGGCCTCCACCAGGCGCTCCTGATGCGCCTTGATTTCCGCCGCGTCATCGATGATCCGTGGCGACCCATAGGCGTGGACCGCCAGGTAGTTCCAGGTCGGCACCGCCGGGCCGGGCCCATACCAGTTGGGTGAGACGTAGCCATGTGGGCCCTGAAAGATAACCAGCGCCTCGTGCCCCTCGGCCTCGAGCTTGGCGAAATCCTTCCACTGCGGGTTGGCCCGCGCCATGTGGCAGAGCAGGGTGCCCTTGGGCCCTCGTTCGGGGTCGAACAAGAAGGGCAGGTGCGTGGCCACGGGACTGCCGCCGGCGGCGGTCACCAGCAGCGCGAAGCTGTGCTCGCGCATCATCCGGCGCGCTTCGGCCTGGTCGGCCACGGCGAAGACCTCTGGGACGTACATGGTTTTGCCTTCCCTGAAAGAGCGCCCGGCCGCCGGATCGTTTCGGCGCTTGGCCTGCACCTGCCGTGCCGCGCTGCTACCCCCTTCTTTCGAGCATCAGCTTCTTGAGCTCGGCGATCGCCTTGCCTGGGTTGAGGTTCTTGGGGCAGGTGCGGGTGCAGTTCATGATGGTGTGGCAGCGGTAGAGCCGGAAGGGGTCCTCCAGCTCGTCCAGGCGCTCGCCGGCGGCCTCGTCGCGGGAATCCACGATCCAGCGGTAGGCCTGGAGCAGGACCGCCGGGCCCAGGTAGCGATCGCCGTTCCACCAGTAGCTGGGGCAGGAGGTCGAGCAGGAGAAGCAGAGGATGCACTCCCACAGGCCGTCCAGCTTGGCGCGCTCCTCGGGCGACTGCGGGCGCTCGCGCTCGGGCGCCGGGGTCTCGGCCTTGAGCCAAGGCTCGATCGCGGTGTACTGGGCATAGGCCTGGTTGAGGTCGGGCACCAGGTCCTTGACCACTGGCTGGTGCGGCAGCGGATAGACCTTCACGTCGCCCTTCATGTCGCTGAGGTACTTTGTGCAGGCGAGCGTGTTGGTACCATCGATGTTCATGGCGCAGGAGCCGCAGACCCCCTCGCGGCAGGACCGCCGGAAGGTCAGCGTGGCGTCGACCTCGTCCTTGATCTTGATCAGCGCGTCCAGGACCATCGGCCCGCAGTCGTCCAGGTCGAGGTGATAGGTGTCGAGGCGCGGGTTCTCGCCCGAGTCCGGGTCCCAGCGGTAGACCTTGAAGGCCTTGACGGTCTTGGCGCCGTCCGGCTTGGGCCAAGTCTTGCCCGGCTTGATCCTGGAGTTCTTGGGCAGCGCGAATTCGACCATGTCGGTTCAGGTCCGTTTCCAAATCAAGCGGCGGCGACCGCCTCGATCTCCAACAGCCATTGGGATTCGAGGGTCTCGGCAATCATGACGGTCAAGGCGGGCCGGCAGTCCCGCAGCACCTCCTGGCGAATGCGGCTGTTGGCATCAACCTGGGTCTTCGAGGTCAGGAACGTGGTGACCTTCACTAGGTTTTCGAAACCCATGCCGCCCGCAGCGAGGATCTTGCGAATGTTGTCCCAGACCGCCCGGCACTGCGACTCGAAATCCTCAGGCACCGCGCCGTCGGCGGTCTCCGGGATCTGGCCGCTGATGAACAACAGCTGCCGGCCCTCGGGTACGAGCCAACCGTGACTGTACCCGCCCAGCGGCGGCGTGACATCGTGTGGCGTGACGGGGTAACCGACCATTCGCAAACCTCGAATCGCGGACCTCAGTAGACCCGGGCCTTGGGCGGGAAGGACTGCACTTCGTTGGTCATCGGCTGCATGTGGACCGGCCGGTAGTCGATGGTCACCTTGCCGGCCTCGTCGCACCAGAGCAGGCTGTGCTTCATCCAGGTCTCGTCGTCGCGCTCGGGGAAGTCCTCGCGGGCGTGCCCGCCGCGGCTCTCCTCGCGGTTGAGCGCCCCGTTGATGGTCACCGTCGCCTGATAGATCAGGTTGTCGAACTCCAGGGTCTCGACCAGGTCCGAGTTCCAGATCAGCGAGCGGTCGCTGACCCCGATGTCCTGGCGCTTGGCCCAGGTCTCGGCCAGCTGGTCCACCCCCTCCTGCAGCACCTCGCCGGTGCGGAACACGGCGCAGTGGTCCTGCATGATCCTCTGCATCTCCAGGCGCAGCGCGGCGGTCGGGATCTCGCCCTTGGCGTGGCGCGCCCTGTCGAGCCGGGCGAGCGCCGGCTCGTCGGCGTCGAGCGGCAGCGGCGGGTGCGGCTCTCGCGGCTTCAGGGTCTGGGCGCAGTGCCGGCCCGCGGCGCGGCCGAAGACCACGAGGTCGAGCAGCGAGTTTGAACCCAGGCGGTTGGCGCCGTGCACCGAGACGCAGGCCGCCTCGCCGATCGCCATGAGGCCGGGCACCGCGGACTCCGGATCGCCGTTCTCGAGCCGGACGGCCTCGCCGGTATAGAGCGCCGGGATGCCGCCCATGTTGTAGTGAACGGTCGGCAGCACCGGCATCGGCTCCTTGGTCACGTCGACGCCGGCGAAGATGCGCGCGGTCTCCGAGATGCCGGGCAGGCGCTGGTGCACCAGGTCGGGGTCCAGGTGCTCGATGTGCAGGTGAATGTGGTCCTTGGCGGGACCGACGCCCCGGCCCTCGCGGATCTCCAGGGACATGGCGCGGCTGACCACGTCGCGGCTGGCCAGGTCCTTGGCGCTGGGCGCATAGCGCTCCATGAAGCGCTCGCCCTCCGAATTGGTCAGGTAGCCGCCCTCGCCGCGCACCCCCTCGGTGATCAGGCAGCCGGCGCTGTAGATGCCGGTCGGGTGGAACTGCACGAACTCCATGTCCTGCAGCGGCAGGCCGGCGCGCAGCGCCATGGCGTTGCCGTCGCCGGTCTGGGTGTGGGCGCCGGTGCAGGAGAAATAGGCCCGGCCGTAGCCGCCGGTGGCCAGGATCGTCGTGTGGCCCAGGAAGCGGTGGATCGTGCCGTCGTCCAGGTTCCAGGCGACCACGCCGCGGCAGGCGCCGTCGTCCATCATCAGGTCGATGGCGAAATACTCGATGAAGAACTCGGCCCGGTTCTTCAGGCTCTGCTGATAGAGGGTGTGGAGCATGGCGTGGCCGGTCCGGTCGGCCGCCGCGCAGGTGCGGTGCGCGATACCCTCGCCGAAGCGCGTCGTCATGCCGCCGAAGGGCCGCTGGTAGATCTTGCCCTCGGGCGTGCGGCTGAACGGCACGCCGTAGTGCTCGAGTTCGACGATCGCCGGGATCGCCTCGCGGGTCATGTACTCGATAGCGTCCTGGTCGCCCAGCCAGTCCGAGCCCTTGACCGTGTCGTACATGTGCCAGCGCCAGTCGTCCTCGCCCATGTTGCCGAGCGCCGCCGAGACGCCG
>CAMYMY010000364.1 GCA_947259625.1 uncultured Kiloniellales bacterium
GCCGCAGCGGTTGCTGCGAAGCCTATTCGAAAGATAAACAAAATCAAGAGGAGGAGATCAGTGAAGACGCGGAACTTGATTGTCTTTCTTGCCGTGGTTCTCGCCGCCGGCCAGACGCTCGGCCATGGCGATGTCGCGCCTCAGCCGGTCAACACCGACGCGCTGCCGGACGTGGGGGAGGACTGGGTCGAGGAGAATCCCTATCGTGCTGAAACCGCGGGCGATGAGGTGTGGACGGCCGCGATCGAGATCGGCGCCTCCGGCTACAACCAGAACTGCGCGCGTTGCCATGGGCTCGAGGCGGTCTCGGGCGGGCTTGCCCCGGATCTGCGCTATCTCGAGGCGAACCTGGACGGCGACGAATGGTATATCGAACGGTACCGTCATGGCTACACGGTGAACGGCGTCACGAAGATGCCGGGCTACGACGAGCTGCTCGGCCAGAAAGCAGCCTGGGCGATTCGCACCTATGTCGAGACCCGGCCCGACGACGGTGCACTGGACGATTTCCTCGACCAGCTTGTAACGATCCGCGACGGCCTCAAGAATATCGCCGAGAAGCTGGTGGCGGGCACCACCGCCTATGCCGACATATCGGCCAAGGTCGACACCTACAAGACCGTGCTGAGAGAGGTCGCGAACCAGGTGAGCACGGCCTCGGGTGCTCCGGCCGCGGATTCGGCGGCCTCGCGGGCCTATACCGCGCTCGATGCCAGTGCCGAGGGGGTCGCGAAAGCAACCGAGTTCCTCACGGTAGGGCTCTCGGTCGCGCAGTGACAAGGCGATGCGGCGGAGCGCGGTCCTTTGTCTGCTGATCTGCGCCGCAGCCTTGGCCCCGCGCGCCGGGGCGGCGCAGACGCCGGGCGCCAGCTATGACCGGATCGTCGAACGCGGTTGGATCAGCTTCGGTGTCTACCGGGACTTCCCGCCCTATTCGTGGGAGGAGGGCGACGCCTTCCGAGGCACGGACGTCGAGCTCGGCCGCCTGATTGCCGAGGCGCTGGGCGTAGAGGCGCGGTTCCGTGCCATGGGCGCGGACGAGACCGTCGACGACGACCTGCGCAACTATGTCTGGAAAGGCCCGCTTGTCGGCGGTGGCGTGGTCAACGTGATGCTCCACGTCCCCTATGACCGCGAACTGGCGATTCGCAATAACCTAGTTGTGCTGACCGGTCTCTACATGACCGAGACCATCGCGATCGCCTACCGCAGGGAGGCCTATCCAGACGGAGCGCCGACACCCGCCTACTTTCGCTTCGATACGGTGGGGGTCGAAAACGACTCGGTCGCCGATTTCTACCTCTCCAGCCTGGCGCGCGGTCAGCTCATCTCGAACATGCGCCGCTATCCCACGCCGGCCGCGGCCATGGCGGCGCTGCGTTCGGGAGAGGTCTCGGCGGTGATGGGGGCACGCACCCAGCTCGAACACGGTTTGGCCGAGGGGCTCGCGCTGCACCAGCCGCCCCTGCCGGGGCTTGCTGTCGGGAGATGGACCGTGGGCATAGCGGTCCGGCACACCTATCGCCAGCTGGGTTATGCCGTGGACGCGGCGATTCAAGCGGCCGTCGAGGATGGCCGGCTCGCCGCCATCTTCGAAAGCCACGGACTGGCTTGGCAAGCACCGAGTTGGTAGCGCCCGGACCGGCCCGTTTCCAATCGATTGGACCCGATCCCCTTCGCCTTCCTGGAGCCCTTGCCGACAGGTCGTATTGACCGAAATCCGTGCCGTAGGCTTCATGTTTGCCTGGCGAAATTTCATTTCCCTCGACATCCCTCATGCGAACTTTGCTTGCACCGAAGATGGATCTGAGAAAATAATGAAACCATAAATCTCATTTTGGTGCGCTCGATCTTATCCACAGCCCCTCAAAGAGGGGAACAAGGGAGGTAGAACACATGCTCAAGGAAAAGCTTAAGCAGATATCACGCCGGGACCTGTTCCGCCTGGCCGGCCAATACGGCTGGTCCTCGACCCTCTTGGCCGCCGGTGCCATGACCGGGGTGATCACGCTGCCGCGTCTGGCCGAGGCGGCGAATTCGACCTACGGGAAGCGTTTCGGCAGCGAGCCCAAGCACAAGCTGAAGTTCGGCGCGTCCGGTTTCAACGAGCGCAACCTCCTGATCGAGCGCGCCGGTTGCCTGCAGTTCGTCAACGACCTCGAGGAGCGGACCGACGGGGCGATCCGCATCGAGTTCATCGGCAACAACCAGATCTGCGGCCAGCTCAACTGCGTCAAGAAGACCCAGCAGGGCATCGTCGACATCTATGCGGCCTCGACCCAGAATTCGGCCGGCGGCGCGCCCTACCTCAACGTGCTCGACTACGCCTACATGTTCCCGGGCCGGGCCGCCCAGTACCATTTCCTCTATCACCCGGCGAGCCAGAAGATCCTGCGCGATCCCATGCGCAAGAAGCACGGCATCCAGTTCCTGTTCTCCCACGCCGAGCTGCGCGGCATTCAGCTCGGCCTGAAGTGGAAGGACAAGCCGACGGTCACGAGCGTCGAGCAGCTGGCCGGCACCAAGAACCGGGTGACCGGCACCCAGCTCGGCCGCATCGCGATGGGGCTGATGAACCTGAACCCCGTGCCGATCGCCTGGGAGGAGACCCTGGACGGCCTCAAGCAGGGCCTGATCGACGGCGCCGAGACCTGGATGTCGGCGGTCGCCTACGCCAACATGTCGCCGGTCGTCTCGCAATGCGTCGACCTCAGGTTCTTCTGCGGCACCGAGCACACGGCGATGAACGCCAAGGTGTTCGACGGCCTGGACGGCGCGCTTCAGGACGCGGTCATGGAGTCGGCCTACCTGTCCCAGGTCCACGTTCAGGCAGCCAACGAGGCGGCGCTGGTGAACACGGTGGGCGCCTCCAACCCGCAGAAACCGAACACGATCTTCGCCCAGAACGACGTGCGGGTCGCCGACATCTCGGACGCCGAGATCGCCAAGGCCGAGCAGATGTGCTCGCCGGAATTCCAGCCGCAGGCCTGGGAGCAGTGGCGCGAGAGGCTGAACGGCTGGGCCGGCGGCATCGACACCTACAGCGAGATCCACAAGATCGCGCGCGAGATCCCGAAGGACACGCTGGCCGAAAACGTCGAGCCGCGGCGCTGGTGGAAGGCTTCCTAGCTGGACTTGTCGACGGGGTGTAGGGCTAGACTGCACCCCGTCTTTTCTTCCGTACCTCCCCCGCGACACGGGACGGCTTCGTCGCGGCGAACGGGCGGTCATGACCGGGGGCAAGCAAATGCCAGGGCTTTGGATACTCAAGTGGATCGACCGCAACATCGAGAAGATCGTCGTCCTGATCTGCTACGTGGCGATGGCGGGGATCATCTTCGTCGAGGTGATCCGGCGCTTCGTGTTCCAGCAGCAGGCCGCCTGGAGCACGACGATCCCGATCTATCTCTTCCTCTGGGTCACCTGGATGGGGGCGGCCTACAACACCAGGATCCGCACCCACCTGCGGTTCGACGAGCTGCGCGTGCGCCTGCCCTATAGGGCACAGTTCGCCTGCCTCTGCCTCGACGCGGCCCTCTGGCTCGTGTTCGGAATCATCGTCACGGTCTACTCGATCGAGCAGGTCCAGCTCTCCTACGACAACTTCGCCATCGTGCAAGGCACCGACGACGTCATGCAGTGGTGGTTCTACCTGGCGACGCCGGTCGCCTGGACCTTGCTGATGGTGCGGGCGCTGCAGAACCTCTGGGAGGACTGGCGGACCTTCCGAGCCGGCCAGCCGTTCAAGCTCCAAGTCTCGATTCTCGGCGAGTAAGGGGCCGCGCCATGGACGGATTTCTGATCGTTCTGGTCACCATCGGGGTCACGATCCTCTTCGTGCTCGGCGTGCCGATCTTCCTGGTGATCGGGTTCTGGGTCGTCGGGGTCAGCCTGATCATCGACTTCACCCTGGCCA
>CAMYMY010000365.1 GCA_947259625.1 uncultured Kiloniellales bacterium
CGCATGAAGCCGCTGCCTGCCGCCGTCTGCCTACTGCTTGCGCTCGCCCTCGGGCCCGCGTTGGGGCCAGCGGGCGCGCAGGCGAAGGTCTGGGCCGCGGGGGGCCTGACGTTCAGCGACGAGCGGGGCGGCTTTAAGCTGATCTCGGTCTCGGGCCGGGGCTCGATCGAGGACCCGATCGTCATCGTCGAGGAGCTGACCGGGGTCGACCCGGTCGTGCTGGTGGTCCGCGGCAGCCAGGAACGGGCGCCGAGCGCCGAGAGCGGGGGCGGCGTCATGGTCGGCCCGCCGGTCCTCTATCTGGCCGTGATCAAGATCGTCCTCAACCGCTCCCGGCGCGTCTGGGGCGGCTTCGACCTCGAGCTGCAGGAGCGCTGGGGGACGCCCAGCCCCTATGGCGACGGGCTTTCCTTCGACCAGACCGGCGGCTTCGCCGCGCGCCTGCACTCCGACCGCTTCGCGACCAACCGGCAGCTCTTCGAGCCCTACGACCGGGTGCGCTTCCAGAGCGGCAGCGTCGACCCCGGCGCCCAGGTGCGCTTCCGCTTCTTCATCACCGACCCGACCCCGGTGGAGGAGTTCTACCTGCTCCAGGAGCCGCGGCTGCTGATGGCGGGGGCGCCGAGGGGGGCGGCGAGGGTGGCGGGGCGATAGGGGGCGTGGTGGAGCGGTATGGGGGACGGCATGGATTTCGCGTTTCGCGATGCGGGCATTGCGCCTACTGGGCATCCGATCTTCGGAATTCCTGGAGACACGATCCGGCACGCTCGGCAATGGCGTCGACGAGGTGATTGACGACAGGCTCCTCCAATCCGCTTTTCCGCGCCCGCGCGGCGACCTCTGATGCCGCGTCCGGCAGCCGCTCCATCAACTGCTTGATCCGTGCAACGGTGGGATCCTCATCAAGGTGAAGGTCTCGACCGAGTTTCCTCCATTGATGTGCGCCGATGTCCCGAAGCCTGTATTTGCCGCCTATCTTCATCGACAGCTTCACCTTCTGCACATCGATCTCCGGATAGGGAAGAACGCTCACGAGGTCGTAGAGCGGTGCCAAGCGGACACGTCCACCACGACCGATCAACAGGGAATAGTTCTTTGCGTGCGCATCCGAACCGCCGATCAGCCAGTTGAAGGCCAGCGCGTCGACGAATGTCGCGATGTCTTCCTGGGGATCTCCGGAATGGGTTCGGAGCAATCCGACGATCTCGCTCGCGCCCGGGCCGCCTTCGTTCTGGTACTTCTCCGTCGGCATCCGGCCGAGCGCCTGGCACATGTCTTCCTGATGCACGCGAAGGATCGGTCGGGTCCCGGCCGGCTTGGACATCGCGGCCGAGGCGGCGGCAAGCGCCCCGGTCCGGACGCGATCGTAACGTTCGACCACGATCGTCGTCTGATCCTCGAAACGAGCGATCCGCGACTCCGCGGCCGGCAGCCCGGCGGCGCGGGCGAGCGCGAGGCAGATGTGCTCGTTCTCGGCATAGCCGTGGAACTGGCCCGTCGAAGGCTTCAAGATGTGGGTGGTCGGCATGCGGCCGGACGGCACGCCCCACCGCTCGCCGTCGAACAGCAGGGCTGTCTTCGGCTGCGCGCCCGCCAGACTGAACTGACCGGTGTCGCGCGCAATGCGCCAGGCCGCTTGATCGACGCGAAGCGTACGTATGCGTTCCGCGACGTCGGCTTCCGAAAGCCACTCGACTTCGCCCGGTCCTTCGCGAAGCAGCGCATCGAGACGGTCCGGGCGTGCGAACTGGACGGCGCCGGCGCAGTCCTCCCCGACATTGGCGATCAGTGCGAAGACGTTGCGCGCGGAGACCTGAAACCGTTTGGCCCATCGCGCCAGGATGAACTCGTTGTCGGGAAGGAGTCCCCAGAGATAGGCCTCGATTCGCCCGGCACCATGGGTCGCCGCCGTGAGCGGCATCGACAGCGACAAGGGATAGGCGCCGCGCGCCCGCCGCCAGTCTTCGTCATAGACGAAGGAGATTCGGCCTTGTCGGTCTTTTCTGACCCGGCCAACAACTTGGCCTGCCAAGAGTGCGACAAGCTCGTCGCTCATTGGATTTTCCCACGCGCTCCTTCAACGATGGCGTCGATATCAACGCTTTCGATGCTGCGCGTAGCAGTCGGCTCACTTGTTTCGACAGTCAGCTCGATCCCAAGCGCATTAAGCGTTCTTAAGACAAGCTCAAGTTGCGCTCGCGGTTTCCCCTTTTCGATATCGATAATCCATTCCCTACCTACGCCAACGCGGTTGGCGAGCGCGCTTTGGTCGAGATTGAGTACACGGCGGCGATCCCGTATGAGTGCGCCAATATCGGCTGGCGTCTTAAGATGCATAAACGGCCCTCTCGATGTGGTCGATCAGCCACATTATATGAATGTCGGCGTTTGCCGACAATACAAAATTGTCGCTGCTCGGCCACATACATAAGTTTCAGCAATACCGCCTACCATGATTCAGTGTCGAACTCCGCGGAGAACACCAGAACGGTGCCAGCGCGGATAGATCGGAATCCCGTCACCGAAATCGCGGCTGACGATACATCCCTGCGCACTGGTACGCGAGTTAGCCAGACAGAAACGGAGCATGCTCTATCTGCTGAAACGATTCTTGGTAGAACCGCTCCAGCTGGACCGTGACCGCTTTGGCGCCTGGTGCGCCAACTGCCAGAGTACGGCGAGCAATCGTCTGAGGCCCGTCCGGAATTAAAAGCCAGCCAGATTGGTGCTTCTTGAGCGCCTCAAAATAATCCTTGTTAGACCTATACAATTCAGAGGCCTTACCGCTCCATTCCCCTATGGCCACATAGGCAATCGGAACTTCGGGATCGTCGAATTCAAGATGCATCTTTCCGGGGCTGGATGTGTCAAACCACATGCCATAATCGATCTGAATCCCCGTGTTCGGCTCCTTTGGGGAGAAGATGCCGATAGCCTGCCAAGAATAACTGCTCTTCCGGCCGCCTGAAAAACGTCCACCTTTGGAGAATCCGGCCCACGCGGCATCCAACAAGCTCATGATTCGCGATTGCGCGCGAGCAAGCGAGACCCCAGCAATGAGCTCGCTCATATGAACCTCATGCGACATTCCGAGTTCCTCCATAAAAGCAAGCAGCTCATCGATCAGGGGAATTTTCCGGTACGTCCTTTGCGGACTTTGCAGATGGGAGAAGATCTCCGACCACCGAAACTTGCGAAACTTGATATCTGACGCACCTGTTTCCAACGTCTTGGGATCGGCGTCGCGGGTGATGTAGCACAGCGTTTTGGAGCGGTATCCACTGAGATTGCGCAAGCTCTTAAGATAGCGCGGGAGTTGCTCATAGCCTTCTTTCGCGCCGATTTTGCATTCCACGAACGCGATGTGAGACATGCCGTCGTTGTCGTAACCCGTCATCATGAGATCAATGCGGTTCCATTCATTCTTTGCATCAGAGCGGGGATAACGGACTTGCGTCTGTATAACGCCGGGCTCAACCCTGAGTTCCGTCAGCAGCTCGAAAACATCTTGTGCTAGGTCACGCTCGCGATGTAGAACGCCGGCTAGCGCCTCTGTGAAGAAATCTTCCTCTGGCAGGCGATTGGGTGAGGGGCGATAGCTATAGAGGCCTCCAAACAGACTCTTTTCCATCCGACTTGCTCAATTTGGCTACGCGTTTTTCTGCCGTCTCGTACTCTCCAGGGGGCAAGATACCGGTTTGCCGTCCCGTCGCCCCAGGATTGTTGCTGGTGTTCCTGTATGTCGTCTACATCCTGCTAACCGCGTGGTTCCGGCCGAACACGATGCCAGCGCATCAAATAGAAGAGGGACAGACGATCTCGGTCGGGCGGGTACTCAAGGCATTGGCGCCGCCATTGCTCCTCATCTTCGCGGTCCTTGGATCGATCCTCAAGGGACTCGCGAC
>CAMYMY010000366.1 GCA_947259625.1 uncultured Kiloniellales bacterium
TCAGGAGCACTCAATTTACCGTCGGTGCAGTTGTATTTGTCGTATTTTGGTCGTTGTATATTGTGTTGCTCATTCTTATACGGCGCGCAGGCACGGTCTTGGAGACCCAGCACCAGGAAATTCTCGGCCAAAAGCAGGAACTGTCAGAGGAAATCCGGGAGCGGGTGCGGGCCGAGGAAGCCCTGCGCAGCCTGAACGACGATTTGGAGCAGCGTGTCGCCGACCGCTCGGTCCAACTCCGCGAAACGCAGGAGGACCTGAGCCGCAAACAGCGCCTGGCGACCCTGGGGCAACTGATAGGCTCGGTCGGCCATGACCTTCGGAATCCCTTGGGAACAATCCGGAATTCGCTCGCGGCAATCGCGGTGCTGGCCGAGCAGGCGGGACTAAACCTCAAGCGCCCCTTGGAGCGGACCGAACGCAGCGTCCGGCGCTGCGAAAGCATCATCAGCGACCTGCTGGACCACACGCGCGTGCGGGACCTCCAACCGGCGCCCACGGCTATCGACCCCTGGCTCGAGGCGGTTCTCGACGAGCTGACGCTGCCCGAGGGAATTGCGCTCCGCCGCGATCTGTCGGCCGACGGCATGGCGGTGCCCCTGGACGCCGACCGCTTCCGCCGGGTCGTCGTCAATCTCTTCGACAACGCCTGTCAGGCCATGGCCGGAAACCAGGACGCCCCGGGCGGCGATCCGCGGCATCGCCTGACGGTGGCCACGCGGATACGGGGAGAGCGGGTGGAAATCTCGTTCGACGATACCGGCCCCGGCATCCCGCCCGACCTGATGTCGAAGATCTTCGAGCCCCTCTTCACGACCAAGCCCGACGGCGTCGGCCTGGGCTTGCCCATGGTCAAGCAGATCGTCGATCAACATGGCGGCGAAATCGACATTGGCCGAAACGTCGGGGGCGGTGCCCGCATTACGCTGCAGCTGCCCCGTCATCAGGCCGGGGAGGAGGCCGCATGACCGATCCGAGAAAAATGCTGATCGTCGACGACGACCCCGACATGGCCGAAAGCATTGCCGACCTCGTGGAGATACGGGGCTACGAAGCCGACCTCGCGTCTTCGGGGGCCGAGGCGATCGCCAAGTTCCAGGAGCGCAACTACGACATCGCCTTCATGGACGTGCGCATGCCGGGAATGAACGGCGTCGAATGCCTGTTGGAGATCCTCAAGCTCAAGCCCGATGCCAAGGTCGTGATGATGACCGCCTACAGCGTCGAGCAGCTATTGCGCACCGCGCTGAACAACGGCGCCGCCGGCGTCCTGTACAAGCCCTTCGAGATGGCTGAGTTCCTGGCGCTGTGCGGGAACGGCGGAGGGGCGGACACGTCATGACGATACCGCCGGAATCCGATGACCCCGGGGCGCTTTCGGACCGCTCGAACGACAGTCCGGCGTGGGCGGACGACGTGCCTGAGCTTCCGCAGCCGCAGTCCGATATGGACGACCAGCGCCGCGTATTGATCGTCGACGACGACGAGGACCTGGCCGAATCTCTGGCCGACCTCCTGGTCCCGCGCGGCTACCGTGTCGAAATCGCCGCCTCGGCCCACCAAGCCGGGGCCATCAGCCAGAGCTTCGACGTGCAGGTGGCGCTGCTCGATATCCGCCTCGGCCGCGACAGCGGCCTCGACGTCATCCAGATCCTGAAGCGGCAAAAGCCCGACGTGATCTGCGTCATGGTCACGGGCTATGCCGAGACCGAGACGGCGATCGAGGCCCTTCGCCTGGGCGCCTACGACTATTTGCGAAAGCCGCTCCACCCCAGCGAGGTTTTCGCGGTCCTGGAGCGCAGCTTCGAGAAGATCCAGCTCGAGCAGAAGGCGAGAGCGGCCTTCGAGGCGATTCGGGCGGCAAAGGAAACCGCGGAACAGGCCGACCGGACGAAGACCGAGTTCCTGGCCGCCATGAGCCACGAGCTGCGCACCCCGCTCCATTCGATCATCGGTTTCTCGGAGGTCCTGATAAGCCAGGCCTTCGGGGAGCTCGGCAACGAGAAGTATGTGGACTACGCCGGGAACATCCGGGAAAGCGGCATGCATCTTCTGGACGTCATCAACGACATCCTCGAGATCGCCAAGGCCGAGGCCGGCAAGCTCGAACTGCGCGAAGGCCTCGTCGACGTTTCCGACACCATCGCCACGACCCTGCGGCTGATCAAGCCGCAGGCCGAGGCCGCCAAGCTGGAGATCGAGAAGGCGATCGCGCCGGAGCTGCCCGCGTTCTACGGCGACGAGCAGAAGCTGAAACAGATCCTCCTCAACCTCTTGTCCAATGCCGTCAAGTTCACGCCGGACAACGGCAAGGTCAGGATCACGGCCGAGCAGGACCAGGACGGGCAGATCATCATCTCCGTGCGGGACACCGGCATCGGCATGGCGCCAGAGGACATTCCCAAGGCCCTGGCGCCGTTCTCGCAGGTCGACAGCGATTTGAGCCGCGGCTATCCGGGGACCGGACTGGGACTTTCCCTGTCGGTCGTCATGATCGAGCTGCACGGCGGCACGCTGGCCGTCGAAAGCGAGGTCGGGACGGGGACGACGGTGACCCTCCGGATCCCGGCGGAGCGCACGTTCAAGAATACGGACGCGGCGTGACGCGGCCTGACTCGGCATCCGGCCCCACGGTGTCCCGTCAATAGAGGCGCCCGCCGTCGGGCACCGTCTGGTCCGGCCGGATCATCACCACCTCGCCGTACTCGTCGGGGAAGCCGAGCACCAGGATCTCGGACATGAACCTGCCGATCTGTTTGGGCGGGAAATTGACGACCGCCGCGACCTGCCGGCCGATCACGTCCTCCAGGGTGTAATGCCTGGTGATCTGGGCCGAGGTCTTCTTGACGCCGAGTGCCTCGCCGAAGTCGACCCAAAGCTTGAACGCCGGTTGCCGCGCCTCCGGAAAGGGCTCGGCGCGGACAATCGTGCCGACGCGAATCTCGACCTTCCTGAAGTCGCCGAAGGTGATCCGGCCCTCGTCGCCCGCCATAACGCCCGGCCTCCCCTGTTTCCCGCTTCGCGCGGCGGACGCTAGCATCACGCCGGAAGCCGCGGCAAGCGTCGGGAAGATCCGCCAAAAAAACAAGGGGCCGCCGAAAGGCGGCCCCAGAGGCTTAGGAAAGCTGTTGGGCTGTCGCTCGTCTCAAGCGGTCACTTGGCGGCAACGGCCTTCGTCATTGCGGCTTTGAGCTCTTCGAGACCTTCGGTCACCCGGCGGTTGAGCACCTCGACCGCCTCGCCGTTGGACTTGGCGCCCATCTCGGTCAGCTCGCGGATATTGGCGACCGACTGCGCGTAGGTCTGCTTCAGAAGGTCGGCCTGCTCGGCCAGCTTGTCCTCGGGCTTGCCAGCCGCGGTGAGCTGCTGGACGACGGCCGCGGACTCCTCCATGAGCTGGCGCATGAGCTCGACCTGACGCTGGGTCAGGGCCTGCGCGCCCTCGAAGGCGATCCGATTGGCCGCGCTGACGGCTTCGATGTTCTTGCGCTGACTGTCGAGCAGCGCCTCGGTGTCGACGGCCGGCACCTTGAACTGCTCGGCGAACTTGGTGAAATCGGCGAACTTGGTGAAATCGGCGAACTTGGAGAAGTCCATGTAGTTGGGCACATCCATGCCCATGAAGGTGTTGCTCGACGTCCTGGCCATTTTCTTCCACTCCTTGATCCCGGCAGCGCATGTTGCACTGCACAACGACCGATATATGAGGCCAAAGGGATTAGGCGTCAAGCGTTTTTTGTGCAGTGCAACAATAAATCTTTTGCGTGCGCTCACACGGTGGATTCGCCGGTGGAGCCGCGGCGGCCCTCGAGGCGCCCCCCAAGGCGGCCGGCCAGCGCCTCGACGCGGCGCAGATGGCCGTCGAGGCTGGCCATGGTCTTGGCCATGTCGGCGCTGTCGTC
>CAMYMY010000367.1 GCA_947259625.1 uncultured Kiloniellales bacterium
ATTCTCAGGAACATCCTCTCGGGCTGCGGGGGGATGAAGATGAACCTGACAGCGAGAGCGGTAAAAACCGCGATCGCCATCCAGAGGAACTGTTGGAGGAAGATCACCAAGCTGTAGTGCTGGTGATTGTCGGCATCGATGACGATGGTGAACGCGATCGCCGTGAATATCCTCGCAATCGGATGAACGTGCGGATAGAGCCAATACTGCAGCAGGAACACCCCGGCGACGACCATGATTGAAAACTGCAGGTGACCCGAGAGGTGGGGCATGATGAACACGTAACAGAAGCCCGCGAGGGCAGCGCCCACCAACCATGCCGCACCATAGACAATATGGGACATTTCCGGCCGGTACGCCGCGATGCTCGCGACGATGACAACGAGGCAGGGGTACAAGGATCCGCGCGGTACGTCGTAGACGTATAGCCAGACGAAGAAGGCTACCCATACCGCGGCAACAAAGGAGAACGTGCTCAGCAGCCGAAACGGATCGAGCGCAAGTCCGTGTCCTCCGTGACCATGCCCGTGATGGTCGTCATGCGCTCCGGCCGGCCGTTCGAACATCCTGATCTTGGCGACACAGTCATAGGCCGAAAGGCTCACCTCTCCGAGCTTTTCGAGCTGCCTCTTGACCATTCGCACGGCGGCTTCCTGCAGATGGGGCAGGGCGCGCGTCTCTTCTTCGTTCAGCGATACGGCGAGATGCCGCGGGACATAGCTCGGCGTTTTCTTGGCCAGCATCCGTTCTGTCTGCTCGAAGCGCCGGTCGAGCTCGGCCGCGATGGCCTCGAGATTGGGCAGCAACGTCGTCAGTTCGAGCCCCTCGACCTCGGCTAGGCTCCCGCGCAGGCTTTCCAGGACCTCGTATTGAGCGGCCGTCAGATCCAGATAGTGGTGCCAGTCGTGACCCACCTCCAGCATCTCGAAGGTATCCTGCTCCGCGCCGTGCAGCTTGAAATGGCAGAAGTGCAGGAGCGGGACGTCCTCGAGCCTCAATTGCCTCGTTTCCTTGGCCGGGGGCTGGCCGAACAGCATGCCGCGGTAGGAATCGTAGAGCTTGCGCTGAATGTCCCAGCGTTTTCGGGCGAGGCCCTCGAATTCGTCCACGGTTCGATAGGGAAAGACGTAGACCATGATGAGGATCATCACCAGGGACCCCATCCAGGTCTGGGTCACCCGCAGCGTCACGATGTCGAAGGCTGTGCCCGAGTCGGTGAACTCGGACTGCTGGACCCCGGCCATAACGACCATGAAGGTTATGAGGACGATGAGGTAGAAATAGGGCTCTTTGAGGCCTGTCGCCTTGTAGCCCAAGACGAAGAGCACCACGGTGACGGCGCCCATGTACGCCCAGCGATCCTGGGGGAACATGCCGATGACCGCCAGGCCCAGAAATCCCCCGGCGATGGTGCCCAGCACCCGAATCAGGCCCCGGTGCAAAGTCAGCCCGGTGGAGAGAAGATTGACCGAAATCGCGGCGACCGTTGCCCAGTACGCCTTGCCCCAGTCCATGTAGAACGCGATCGCGTAAATGATCGCCATCGCAAGGCCCAACTTGAGCGGTTCTATGACGCGTCTGGGAAGCGGGGGCTCGCTCAACAACATGTTCAGTCACCGAATTCCACCGCGAGGACCTGCGCTGGAAATTTGCGAACAGGGGCCAAGCGAGTCAAGTCAAGCGGAGATCCTATTGGATGCACGGGATCTCTTTGGTCCGCGCGTCGCCGGGCGTTAGCCACCGCGAACTGGGCAGTTTTGCAGGGTGGGGTCCGGCCTTGATAGGGACGATCATGTGTTGTGGCGAAACGGCAGGCCTTCATGGCGCCCTCTAAGGCGACGGTTGCGCTTGAGGCCCCTTAAGGGCGGTTAGACTTTGGCCGAGCTTGCCGCCCGTCACTAGGTACATCCGAACCTGTTCCCGAAGTGGTGGCGCCACGCCGGCGAAGGGGTCGTTATCATTGCCCCTCCGCCGAGAGGCGAATTTTCATGCTACCCGGAATATAGAATGAAGCGGCGATTCAAGGGCTGTACCGGTCGGAAATTACCCGGAAACAGCTTGGCGAATTCGGCGATCTGGCCGGCGGACGCGCCCACCGCTTCCTTTAGTACCGTCCAAGCAACGACTTCGGAGCAGGGCGGTGTCGTCAACGAGCCGGCGTAGCGAAACGCCGCGGATGACTTCGGCAACAAGCCCTTCACGTCTACGGATCCGTCGCGCGACGATTCTCCATCTTCTTCCGGCATTGTAGCCCAGATAGGGGCGAGCACCGCGTTTTCGGAGCCTGCGGCGAGAAACACGCCGACCACGGCGAGACCATCCCCAGCCGCGGCCTTGTGCACAAAGTGAACTTCCATTGGAAATTGCTTCCCGTCCACCGTGTGCTCACTCATGTGGTGGAAGTGAAACTGAACGAGATCGTACCGGAAACCGTCAAGCTCCAGGTGGCCGCCGTCGGGCGTGTTGACCTGAATCGTATGGCCGTTGTTGACAATCGAGCCGAGCTTGATCGGCTTCCAGCGGATGGATCCCGCGTCGACCTCTGCCCGCACCGCGCCCGAGAGGTCGATCGGCGACTGCTGTGCGCCTCTCCCGCAGGCTGCATAGGATCTATCCAGTTTGCCCCAGGAGTCAGGACCGCTGGCACCCTCGTACGACCAGTGCGGTTTGTCGCCTGCAGCAAGCGCTTTTCGACTGTTGAGCTTGGCGCAGAGCGGGCACGCAAGGGCGCCCACGGCGCCGAGCATGAAGCCTCGTCGGTTCATGGCAACCTTCCCACAGCATCGATTGAAGATCTACGTCTCAAGGGAGCGCAACGCAGTCCGAGCCGGACACCGGGAATCGGACAGGTCTGCCAGGTGGGATCCGACTCCGATGGGGAGGACATTCTGTCATGGCGAAACGGCGGAATTCCACGGCATCCTCCAAGGCGAAAGTTGCGCTCGAGGCCCCGAAGGCCAATCAGACCTTGGCCGGGCTTGCGGCCCGTCACTAGGTACATCCGAACCTGATCACTAAGTGGAAATGCCAGGCCGACGAAGGTTTTGCGACGAAGGGCCAGCGGAGACCCGGGATGACATCCCGTCCTTCATCGAGGCGTGTCCCAGCTAGATTCTTGTTGCAGGTCTAGATCACTTGGACGATGCGAAGATCGAGATCGGTGCGAGCATTGACGACATGCTCCGCGCTTTGCTCGTACTCGCCCTGCTTGCCGCCACGGCGGCGACCGCCCTTCCGGCGTTCGCCCAGTCAACGCCTACCGCAGCGGAGGGCGCGGTCACTCCGGATCAACGGCTGGAAGGGTGGGGTGGCCACGGCTGAGCCGGATAAGGCGGAGATGCCCCCGGGAAGGCTCTGCCGACCCGCGGCGGCCATCGGGGCGACCAACTCCCGACGGATGGAGACGGCAAAACCTAGAAACGGATCGGCTCTCTGATGTCTCTGAAAACCATATCATGGTTCGGCTATGTCGTTCTGCACTGCCGCGATATCCAAGCGGCGCGAAGATTCTATCGCCACGTGATGGGCCTTCCGATTGCCTACGAACGCGCCGACTGGATCCAGTTCCAGGTCGGGGTGACGGGGCTGGTCTTGCGGCCGCTCGATGGAGAGTTTCGCGACCGGCGCGCCGAGCAGCCGACGGTTCAACTGGGGCTCCGCGTCCGCTACGACGAGATCAACGCCTGCTATGAAGAACTGAAGGCCCGTGGCGTCGAGATGCTCGAGCCGCCGAGCGATCAGGGTTGGGGGCACTGCACGCTGTTCTTTGTTGATCCCGAAGGAAACCTCTTGGAAATCTATGCCTACCTGCCCGGGGAACGCGGGGGATGACATAGTTCGCCTCGGGGTCACGGCTCATACCAAAGGTCTTTGATATTGACTCGTTTGACCGCTGGGCCTTT
>CAMYMY010000368.1 GCA_947259625.1 uncultured Kiloniellales bacterium
ACCTCGCCGCTCGACGCGGACAGCATCCTGGAGTCGGTCGAGGAGACGGGGCGCCTGGTGGTCGTCGACGAGGCCAGCCCGCGCTGCAACATGGCGACCGACATCTCGGCGCTGGTGGCCGAGCGGGCCTTCGGCGCGCTCAAGGCGCCGATCCGCATGGTCGCCCCGCCGCACACCCCGGTGCCCTTCGCGCCCGAGCTCGAGGATCTCTACATCCCGAGCCCGGAGAAGATCGGCGCCGCGGTCCGCGAGGTCATGGAGCACGGCGGATGAGCGAAGCCATTCAGGCGGTCACCATGCCCAAGTGGGGCCTCGCCATGGACGAGGGCATGGTGACCGTCTGGCTCGTCGAGGAGGGCGCCCCGGTCGCCGCCGGCGACGAGCTGCTCGAGATCGAGACCACCAAGATCACGAACGTCTTCGAGAGCCCGGCCGCCGGCACCCTCAGCCGGCGGCTGGTCGGCGAGGGCGAGACCGTGCCGGTCGGCGCGCTGCTCGCCGTGGTCGCCCAGGACGGCGCGGCGGAGAGCGAGATCGACGCCTTCGTCGAACGCTTCCGGGCCGAGTTCGCGGTCGCCGCCGAGGCGGCAGCCGAAAGCGCGGCGGTGGAGCCCGAATCCGTCGAGGCCGGCGGCCGGCCGATCAACTACCTGCGCGCCGGGACCGGCGAGGGCACACCGATCGTCCTGGTGCACGGCTTCGGCGGCGACCTCGACAACTGGCTGTTCAACCAGCCGGCCCTGGCCGAGCACCACGACGTCGTCGCCCTCGACCTGCCGGGCCACGGCCGCTCGGCCAAGGACGTGGGCGCCGGCGACCTCGCGTTCCTGTCCGGGACCCTGGCCGAATTCCTCGGCGCCCTCGGCATCGACCGTGCGCACCTCGTGGGGCACTCGCTGGGCGGCGCGGCGGTGCTGGGTCTGGCGCTCGACCATCCGAAGCGGGCGGCAAGCCTGACCCTGATCTCGCCCGCCGGCCTCGGGCCCGAGATCAACCGGAGCTATATCTCGGGCTTCGTCGGGGCCGCCCGGCGCAAGGAGATGAAGGCCGTGCTCCAAATGCTCTTCGCCGACCCGGAGCTGGTCAGCCGCGACATGGTCGAGGACGTGCTGAAGTACAAGCGCCTGGACGGCGTGGCGGGCGCGCTCGAGACCATCGCCCGGGCCGCCTTCCCGGAGGGCCGCCAGGCCGTCGTGCTGGCCGAACGCCTCTCCGAGCTCGCCGTGCCGGTGCAGGTGATCTGGGGCCGCCGGGACGAGATCGTGCCGCCGGCCCACGCCGAGGCCCTGCCGCCCGGCGTGCCGGTCCACATGATCGAGAACGCCGGCCACATGGCCCACATGGAGGCGGCCGGCGAGGTCAACCGGCTGATCGCGGCGATAACGGGGTGACGCTCAGAGCGGCGGTCGCGTGCCGGCCCAAGGCCGAACCTTTTCCAGCGCCTTGCCGATTTCGAGCACGCTGCGGTCGTCGAAGCGCCGGCCGCAGATCGACAGCGCCGTCGGCAGCCCCTCGGCGGTGAAGCCGCTCGGCACCGAGAGCACCGGACACTGGCCGACCAGGTTGAAGGGCTCGGTCATATAGCGGCTCAGGAACCTGCCTTCGGCATCGGTGCCGGCCTTCTCCGTCGCCTTGGCCTCGACCGGCGGGGCCGGCTGGGCCATGGTCGGGCAGATGAGCGCGTCGTAGCGGGTGAGGATCTTCGCCAGCTCGCGCCACTGCTCGCTGCGCAGGATCTCGAGCCGCTTGTAGTCGACCGCGGTCATCGCGAAGCCGATCTCCATCAGCTTGACGACCGCCGGATCCATCTTGTCGCGCCACTCTTCCAGGTGCTCCCCGAAGTAGGCCGCCATGAAGACGCTCCAGGTCTTGCGCCAGGCCCAGTCGAACTCGGCGCGCCAGGCCAGCTCGACCTCCTGGATCACGGCGCCCGCGTCCTCCAGGGCCGTGGCCGCGACCCGCGCGTTGGCCTCGATCTCCGGATCGACCGCGTAGAAGCCGAGGTCGATGCTGAGCGCCAGGCGCTTTCCCTCGACCTCGCCGGCGAGCGGCCGGGACAGGTCGAGGGGCGTCCCGATGGACTGGATGTCGCGCTCGTCGGGGCCTTGCGCGGCGGCCAGGAACAGGGCGGCGTCGTCGACGCTGCGCGCCAGCGGGCCGAAGTGCGAGATGTTGTCGAACAGGCTGGGCAGGATGTCCATGGGGATGCGCCCCAGGCTGGGCTTCAGGCCGACGATGCCGCACTCGGCCGCCGGGATGCGAACCGAGCCGCCCATGTCGGTGCCCTCGGCAAGCGCCACGCAGCCGCTGGCGACCGCCGCGCCGGAGCCGCCGGACGAACCGCCCGGCGTGCGGGCCGGGTCCCAGGGATTGCGGGTGACGCCCCACAGCGGGCTTTCGGTGAAGCCGGCGTGGGCGAACTCCGGCGTCGTCGTCTTGCCGACCAGGATCGCGCCGGCCCGGCACAGCTTCTCGACCACGGCGGCGTCCCGCTCGGGCACCCAGTGCTCGTAGACGAAGGAGCCCATCGTCGTGCGCTTGCCCCGGGTCGGGGTCAGGTCCTTGATGGCGAGCGGTACGCCCGCGAGCGGCCCCGGGTCCGCGCCGGCCAACACCGCCCGCTCGGCCTCCCGGGCCTTTTCGCGCGCCTCCTCGGGATAGCTGAAGCAGAAGCAGTTCAGCTTCGGATTCACCTCCTCGATGCGCGCGAGCGCGTTCTCCATGACCTCGATCGACGAGATTTCCTTGGCCCGGATCCGCCGCGCCAGCATGCCGGCCGTCGTGTACGCGAGATCGAGATCGGCCATTTTCCAAACTCCTTCAGCCGCCCTGCCGGAGCTAGCCTAGATCAGGCGCCGGGGCCGCGTCGATGCGCCGTCGTCCCATAGGAACATTATCTGCACCGGTGCTGGGGATGCCGGAGCACCGGCCTCCGTAATACGCTCCAAGAACCGAACAACACTGGCCCGGAGGCTCGATATGAAACGCTTACTTCAAGTGCTGTCGCTAGGAGCCGCCGTCCTTGTCTTTACCGCGACCGCCCCCGGCATCGCCGTGGCGGACAACGGCGGGAAGCACTATGGCGGCTATCAGAAGCCCTACAAGCCGTACTACAAGCCCTACAAGGGCCACAAGAACTACGGACACTATCGGCGCGAGCAAAACCGCCACTGGGACAACAACCGCCCCTACCGGGACGACCGCCAATTCCGACGGGACAAGCATCGTCGTTACGGGCACAACCGCAGGCGCCACCGCAACGAGTATTACGGTCGCCGCCACAGCCATCGCGGCCACAGGCACGACCATAACTACGGGACCTACTTCGGGCTGCATCTCTATCCGCAGATCGTATATCCCGACCGCAGCGCGGCCGTGCCGCCGGCCTACCCGGTCCGGCCGCAGGAGACCTACCTCCAGCCCGCCGTGGTCGACCAGCAGCCGCAGGAGTCCCAGGCGCCCTCGACCTGCCTCATGACCCGCGAGTACCAGACCGAGATCGTGGTCGGCGTCGAGGTCGTCCCCGCCTACGGCAAGGCCTGCCTGCAGCCCGACGGCTCCTGGTACCGCGGCCCGGCCGTCCCCGATAGCTACTGACCGTCAAGTCCGCTCGAGACCTCCCGGCCCCGCCGCCAGACCGGCAGCGGGGCCGGTCCGAGTCCCGGACACGCCTTGGTTAACCGAGCGCCTCGAGGTCGAGTTCCCGCTGCCGGCCCAGCCAGATCGCATAGTCCCGGTGGTCCGGGAGGTCGTCGCCGGTCTCCGGATGGATGAAGACCGTCAAGCCGTCGCGGTTCAGCGCCAGCCAGGGCACGAGCACGGCAAAGAGCGCCGGCCCGAAGGCGACCTGGTAGCTGCCGCAGGGGTGCGGGCCCACCGGCTTGTCGTGCCAGCAGACCAGNTCGTGCCAGCGGCCCAGCTCGACCTCGAAGGCCGCCTCCAGCCCGGCCCTGAGGCGCGCCGCCCTCTCCCTCGTCGCGGCGTCGTAGTAGACGTGGGCGTGGTAGCCGGTGATCGCGGCGACGGACTTTCCGGACATGGCGGGACCTCGCGAGAAATTGAATGCCTGGCGGACACCGCGAGTTTGACAGCTACCCCCCGACTTCGGCTAGGCTCGTTTTTCAGGCATTCTCCGCGCGGCCCGCTTTGCCCAGGGCCGCGCCCGGACACGGGAGACGACCATGAAAGCCTTGTTGATCGCCGCCACCGCCGTGGCGCTCGCCGGCCCGGCGCTCGCCTGCGGCGGGACCGCCGAATACCCGAAGACCGCCGAGACCCTGGCACAATCGAGCCTTACGCCCGAGCGCAAGGCCGAGCTTGAGAAGAGCCTCCAGGAAGGCTGGGCGATGCACAGCCAGTCGCACGAGCAGGGCGACGGCGCCAAGATGGGCCAGTCGATGCAAATGCTGCGCCAGCTCCAGGCCCAGATCCCGGAGAAATAGCGCCGCCGCCTCAATCGGCGAAGCCGGGCAGCAGCCTGGCGAAGGCATCGCGCCCGGTCGGGGTCACGACGACCTTACGCCCCTCGGGGGCCCGACGGATCCATTTGCGCGCCAGGCAACGCGCGGCGAAGGCCGCGCCCAGCGCGCCGCCCAGATGGGGCCGCCGTTCGCTCCAGTCCAGGCATTGCCGCGCGAAGATCCGGCGCTGGGCCCGAATCGCCTTGAGGTCCAGCCCCAGCTGCGCCAGAAACCGCTCGCCCTCGGCCGGGACGCGGAAGTCCCGCCCGGCCGGAACCAGATGGCCGTGGGCCAGCAGGGCATCGGTCAGGGCGACGCCCAGGCCGCCGGCCAGGTGGTCGTAGCACATCCGCGCCGTGCGCAGCTCCTCCAGCGCCTTGGACTTCCGCCGCGCCGGCACCGGCCGGTGCGCCACCAAGTTGGCCAGCGGCTCGATCGCCTCCGCGACCGCCGGGCTGGCCAGGCGGTAGTAGCGGTGCCGGCCGTGCCGCTCGGCGACCAGCAGCTTGGCGTCGGTCAGCTTGGCCAAGTGGCTGCTCGCCGTCTGCGCCGAGACCCCGGAATGGAAGGCCAGTTCCGTCGCCGTCTGCGCGCGGCCGTCCATCAGCGCACTCAGGATGTTGGCGCGCGCCGGCACGCCGATCAGGGCGCCGATGATGGCGAAGGAAGGCTCTACATCCATACTTCGATGATAAACAAACTGTTCCGTGATGACAAGGGGGCTCCGGCTTGGCATGCTCGATGGAGAG
>CAMYMY010000369.1 GCA_947259625.1 uncultured Kiloniellales bacterium
GACCGGCTTCACGGCGGCCTATTTCAGCGGCAGCCTGTGGCTCGGAGTCGCCGCGGCGGCGACGACCGGCCAGGTCTTCGGTGCCTTGGTGGGCCTGCTCACGGTCAGCCACGGCCTGAGCCAGCATGTCTCGGGCCTCGGCGTGACCCTGCTTTGCTCGGGGCTGGCGTTCTTCTTCTACCGCCTCGTGTTCGGCCAGCCGTCGCAGCCGCCGCGCGTCGAGGCTTTCGCGACCCAGCCGATTCCGCTCCTGTCCGACATACCCGGTCTCGGGCCGGCGCTGTTCGACCAGTTCGCGCTGGTCTATATCGCCTTCCTGCTCGTGCCGCTGTCGGCCTGGCTGCTGTACCGCACGCCTTGGGGCCTCAACCTGCGCACGGTCGGCGAGAACCCGCTGGCCGCGGCCTCCGCCGGCGTCGGGGTGGCCGGCCTGCGCTATCAGGCGCTGCTCATCTCGGGCATGCTCATGGGGGTGGCCGGCGCCTATCTGTCGATCGCCCAGTTCAACGCCTTTACCTTCGGCGTTATTTCCGGCCGCGGTTGGGTCTGCATCGCGCTGGTCGTTCTGGGCCAGTGGGATCCCTGGCGTTCGGCGGCGGCCGCGCTGCTGTTCGGCAGCGTCGACGCGTTGCAGCTCAGGCTCCAGTCCTCGGGCGCGATCGATCTGCCCTACCAGCTGTTCCTGATGCTGCCCTTCGTGGTGACCATCGTCGCCATGGCCGTGCTGGCCCGCTCGGCGCGCGCCCCCGCCGCCCTCCTGATCCCCTTCCGCAAGGAAGAGCGCTGAACACCCAAAAAAGGTGACCCAAAAAAAGGTGTCAGGAACCTTTTCCAGTCAGAAATATCAGTTCGTTCAATAGGTTAATCCGAAAACAAGGTTCCTAAAAAAAGGTTCCTGACACCTTTTTTGGGTTAGCCGTCCTCGGCGATGTCCTCGTTCCACAGCTCGGGCCGCTCCCGGACGAAACGCGCCATCAGGTCGATGCAGGCCGGGTCGTCCATCAACACGACCTCGACGCCGCGCTCGGAGAGGAACGCGATGTTGCCTTCGAAGTTCCGGTTCTCGCCGACCACGACCCGCGGGATGTCGAACTGCAGGATTGCGCCCGTGCACATCATGCAGGGGCTCAAGGTCGTGTAGAGCGTCGTGTTGCGGTAGTGCGGGCGCCGCCCGGCCGCGCGCAGGCAGTCCATCTCGCCGTGGGCGATCGGGTCGCCCTCCTGGACGCGCTTGTTGCGGCCCCGGGCCAGAATCCGGCCGTCCTCGACCAGGGCGCTGCCGACCGGTACGCCGCCCTCGTCGAAGCCTGCCTGGGCCTCCGCCAAGGCCACCTTCATGAACTTCATGTCGTCACTGGTCTCTTCGGTCCTGGGCATGTCGCTCCCCGCTTGTCGCCCGCTCGATTCGGTGCCGGGGATGTTACCAGGATCTGGCATCCTGGCGCACGCGTCTCGCGCACCGCCATCGCCGCCGCGGCCCTGTCCGGATGTGTTCGGTAAAAGCAGGAAATTCGGCGCAACCGGATTATCGACGCTCCGCCGTCTGGTGATTGGCCCGCCACTCCTGGATTTGGCGCCAGGCCTCGGCGATCTCTTCCGGGGTCAGCTGGGCGGCCGACCAGTTCCGGTTGCGCGCCGCCCAGTTGGGATCCTGGATCGCCCAGTCGCGGCCGGTCCCGTCGGCATAGCCCGAGGCGGCCAGGGTGAACCACAGGTGGGCACGCACGAGGTCCTTCGCGACGCCCTGGCCGTTGGCATACATCAGACCCAGATTGTATTGGGCATCGGCGTCGCCCGCCTCGGCGGCCTGCTCGAACCACTTCGCCGCCTCGGCATAGTCTTGCACCACCCCTTCGCCCCGGTAGTACAGGATGCCGAGCTGATAGGACGCCTCGGGATTGCCCTCTTCGGCGAGCGGCTGCCACTCCCGCAAGGCTGTCCTGAAGTCCAGTCGATAATAGGCCTGCAGCCCGTCCTGGAATTCCGCCCAGGCAGGGTTGAGGAATCCGAAACAGACGAGGCCGACCGTCAGAAGAGCGCGCTTCATGGTAATCGCCCGCTTTACACTCGAGGTCTTATAGCGGAGGGATCGTTAACCAAAGGAAAACGCGAATAACGGGGCTTCGCAATGCTCGGCGCGGGAGAGAATCGACCGGGCGCCGGTTCCGCCGGATCCTCCACTGTTTCTTAAATATGATTGTTCATCCGATGTAAATTTGAAGCGAATACGGTCTGCAGCAAGCCAGGTAGGCGGTCATGCGCCCAGGTAGGGCGCGCGCATCTGCCGCTGCGGCGGGCAACGGGAACGTCCGGCCGAGCGCAGATCCGCGGGGGGAGCCTGACGGGCCTGAACATTCCAGGGGTCTCTTGGCAGGTTCAGGCCCGATTCCCTTCGTCGACCGGTCTCGAGGCGGCCTCGCCTTCGCGGGATCGCGCATGGCTTCGGGGGGAGTATAGGGTGATGCGACCTCAAGCGGCGGTTTGGAATGCATCAAGAGACGCCGGGATAAATACGCTGTCGCCGGATCTGGTGAGCAGTGACCGGCTGAACCGGCTTTTTCAGCTCTGGAGGGAACTTCGCGGCGGGCGCAAGCTGCCGTTCCGCGGCGAGTTCGCGCCCGAGCAACTCGGGTTCATCCTCGGCCAGGTCACGATCATCGATGTCGTCCACGAGCCGCTTAATTTCCGGTTCCGCCTGATCGGGACGCGGATCGAGGAAGCCGGGCGGCGCGGAGACCAGGGAAAGACCCTGGATCAGATCGAGCCGGCGTCCTATCGCGATCTGGTCGGCGAGGCCTATCGGGAGGCGGTCGAGAGCGCCCAACCGACGTGCCACCAGATCAGCTATGTCTATCGCCAGGAGCTGGTGAGCTTCGAGCGGATCATTCTGCCGTTCACCCGGACCGGAAGCGCGGTGGACCTTCTGCTGGAGGCCCTGGACTGGCTGCCGGGCGTGCCGCAGGACCTCAAGAATATCGTCATTCCGAAGGCCCCGGCCTCGGCGCTGCACCGCAGTTGAAAGTCAGGCAGGTTAGACGGCCTGATCCGGGTCGCGCGCGGCCGTTCGGCAGTCGGCGACTTTCAGAGCAGGGCTACGAGGACTGCGAGCACGCCGAGCGCCAGGACGTGGGACAGACCAACGATATTGAAGGGAGTCATGGCGGCCTCCGGATGTGCGGGCTCGAGGGAGCCTCGATCAAGCGGTGTACATGAGAGCAAAGTGGACCCTCGAGGCCCTGCGTTCCAATGCAAATGCGGTCTAACTGCGTGCCTGGAAATGCATAACTCGTGAGCCCCGGTCCATGGTTGGGATCTGCCGGGTGGGGCAGCCGCGCCTGCCTGGTACGACTGCCCCGGTCGTGCGGCCCCTGAAACGAGGGACTTTGCTGCACGATCCGGAAAATAGCGTCCAAATGCTTTGCAGAACGTGAACACCGCATGCCGGAGTCACGGACGCGTCGGCGACATGCCTGCGGATCCGATGAGCGCACCAACCGGTGTCTCGCGGAACACCCCCGTGGATCGCGCGAAAAGCGCGCGTCAGGCTCGGACTCGGAGAAAAATAAATATATCGATTTTATACAAATTTGTATGATATTGAATCATTCTATGCATTTTCTGTAATGAAAAATTCAACTAAAACGCAATGTAATATTCTCTTGATATTTGTTTGGTGACGTATTATCTTTCTATTAGCCATTCGGGCGGAGAGCCGAAATGGCGATTTGGTTGCAAGGGCCCACAGGGCAGTATCAGTATCTTGGGTTCGTGAACGATGTTCAGATATAGGGTGGTTTAGTACGATCCGAAGTCGGTAGCTGGGATAGGCTGAAAGAAACCCTCTGGACTTCCTGGCCAGTGGGAGGCCGTTAGAAAGGGCCGGGACGCTCACGCCCG
>CAMYMY010000370.1 GCA_947259625.1 uncultured Kiloniellales bacterium
CAGGATCAGCGTCGGGATGAGATAGACGAAGGTCGGGATCGTCTGCATCAGGTCGAGCACCGGCCGGATCCCGGTGTAGAGCCAGGGCCGGTGTGCCGAGGCGATGCCGACTGGAACGCCCACCGCCATGCAGACGGCGGTCGAGAACACCACCAGGGACAGGGTCTGGATCGTTTCCTCCCAGTAGCCCAGGTTGATGATCAGCAGCATCGACAACAGGATGCCCAGGGACAGTACCCAGGAGCGGTGCAACCAGTAGGCGCCCGCCGCCAGCAGCGCGATGAGAACGAGCGGCGGGAACAGCAGCATGAGGTCGATCAGGCCCTCGATCAGAAACCCGAGCACGTTTGATATGAAGTCGAATAGCCAAGCCGCGTGATCGTTGAGGAAATTCGTAAGGGTCTTGATGGATTTGCCCAAAGGAATCTTGTTGTCGGTCAACCACTCCATAGCGCCGCCCTCGCCCCGGTGTCACGCGCGACCGAAACGCGGCCAGACCGCCCGCGGGCCTGGCCGCCTTCCGCTTCGCGACTCTAAAGGCCCAAGTGCTTCTTGACCGCCGCGAGGCCGTCGCCGCCGGTCGCCGTCGTCACCCCGGCCAGCCAGCCGTCCAGCACGGCGGCGTTCTTCTTGAGCCAAGCGGCCGCGGCCTTGTTCGGCTCCTCGCCGTCGTCGAGGATCGCGCCCATGATCTCGTTTTCCATCTTGAGCGAGAACTTCTGGTTATTGAGCAGCTTGCCGACGTTCGGGCAGGCCGCGGCGTAGCCTTTGCGGACGTTGGTGTAGACCGTCGCGCCGCCGAAATTCGGCCCGAACCAGTCGTCGCCGCCCGAGAGATAGGCCATGTCGAAATTGGCGTTCATCGGGTGCGGCTCCCAGCCCAGGAACACGATCCATTCCTTGCGCTTCGAGGCGCGGGCCACCTGGGCCAGCATACCCTGCTCGGAGGATTCGACCACGTTGAAACCCTTCAGGTCGAAGGCGTTCTTGTCGATCATGTCCTGGATCAAGCGGTTGCCGTCGTTGCCCGGCTCGATACCGTAGATCTTGCCGTCCAGCTTGTCCTTGAACTTGGCGATATCTCCAAAGCCCTTTAGGCCGCCGTCGGCCACGTACTTGGGCACCGCGAGCGTGTACTTGGCGCCCTCGAGATTGACGCCCAGCACCTCGACCGAGCCGTCGTCACGGTAGGGGGCCAAGTCGCCCTCCATGGTCGGCATCCAGTTGCCGAGAAACACGTCGATGTCGCCGTTCTTCAGGCTGGCGTAGGTCACAGGCACCGACAGCACCTGCGCCGTCGGTTCGTATCCCAGGCCCTCGAGCACGACCGTGGTCGCCGCCGTCGTGGCGGTGATATCTGTCCAGCCGACATCCGAGAAGCGCACCTGCTTGCAGGATGCCGGGTCGCCGGCCGCCTGCGCGGCGCCCATCCCCAGCACGAGGGTGACGGCGCTCGCCGCCAGATACCGTTTGAGAAACATGATCCGCTCTGCCTCCTCGCTGTTCTGGCCGCCCATTCGCGCGGGCGGCTCGATCGGTTGTTTCGCTCGGTCGATCGACCAGCTGGTCGAACCTTTGGCCCCTGCCGTGGAGCCCGGTTGGATTTCACAGGACAATGGGGGGGCAAATCAATCAGAAACCGACCGCAGAGCGTTCGACACCACAAACGACCGGCCGGTCGCCTCGAATTCCCCCATCGCCAAGAGCGTTTTATTAATTGACTGATCAATTAATAAAACGCTATCGTAGCCGTGTCGGTGCCGGCCCAAGGCCGCATCCGAAGTCCCTGGAGGATCACATGCCCAAGGTCGGAATGGAGCCGATCCGGCGACGTCAGCTGATCGACGCCACCATCGCATCGATCCACGAGGAAGGCCTCGCCAACACGACCTTGTCGCAGATCAGCCGGCGCGCCGGACTGTCGACAGGCATCGTGTCCCACTACTTCCAGGACAAGGCGGGCCTGCTTCAGGCCACCATGCGCTCCCTGACGGAGAGCCTGCGCCGACGCGTGATCGTCCATCTCGCCCGCGCGGGCACGCCCGAAGGGCGCGTACTGGCCGTCATCGACGCCAGCTTCGCGCCCGACCAATGTGCGCCGGAGGTAGTGACCGCCTGGCTCTCGTTCTGGGCCCAGGTCGGCCAATCGTGCGAGCTGGCGCGCATCCAGCGTATCTACGAGCGCCGCCTGGCGAGCAACCTGCTCGATGCCCTGCGCCGCCTCCTGCCCGCGGGCGAGGCCCGACGCCTCGCAGCCGGCCTCGCGGCGCTGATCGATGGCCTTTGGCTGCGCAGCGCGTTGACCGGCGGCGCCTTGGCTCCCGACGCGGCGCGCGCGCTCGCCCGCGACTACTTCACGACCCAGCTCGCCGCGGTGCGCGACGAAGGGCACACCCGGCCGACGAACGGCGATCTTATGAGAGAGAAAGGATCCGAACGATGAGCGAAAAGTTCCTGAAAGGCCGCGTGGCCCTGGTAACCGGCGGCGCCTCCGGCATGGGCAAGGCCATGGCCCTCGCACTGGCCGGGGCCGGTGCCGACGTTTCGATCGGCTCACTGCTGGCCGGCGCCGCACGGGCCGATGGCGAGGTATCATATCTGCCCGGCGAGAAGGACCTGGAGGACGCCAAGGCCGAGATCGAGGCGCTCGGCACACGTTGCCTGGCGATGGGCCTGGACGTCTGCGACGACGCTTCGGTCAAGGCCTTCCACGACGCCACGGTCGAGGCCTTCGGCAAGGTCGACATACTGGCCCACGCCGCCGGCATCACCGCCGAGCAGACAATTGTCGGGCACCCCGACGCCCTGTGGGGCAAGGTGATCGACGTCAACCTGAACGGCACATACCGGGCGATCAAGCACGTTCTGCCCGGCATGATCGAGCGCAAATGGGGCCGTATCGTCGCGATCGCCTCGACCGCGGCCAGCACCGGGGCGGTGACCTCGGGCGCCTACTGCGCCTCCAAGGCCGGAGTGGTCGGCCTGATGCGCTGCGTCGCGATCGAGGGCGCGCCGCACGGCGTCACCTGCAACACGATCAGCCCGACATGGGTCAATACCGCATTCGGCCGCGACTGGATGACGGACATCGCCGAGGAGCAGGAGCAGCGCAAGGGCGAGGAGTACATCGCCGACGTCAAGGCCGCCAATCCGCAGGGCCGGCTGATCGAGCCCAGCGAGGTCGGCGCGCTCGCGCTCTACCTCTGCCGGGACGAGGCGCTCGGCATGACCATGCAGGACCTGACACTCTCGGCCGGCTCGCTCTGGTAGACCGGTCGGCATGCTACCGGCCCGCGGGCGCCCCAGAGGAGCGCCCGCGAGCCGGCCTGCGCCAAATCCCCTGACAAAAATGTGATTGTGGTCTATCCCGCCCGTCGCCTATGTAGAAGCATGGCCTCGGCGAATCGCATACCGCTGAGGCCTTTATCGTAGCTGGCAATACGACCAAGGGCGGGACATGACCGAGGCTTCGACCGTAACTCTAGATCTGCTGGACCCACGGAAATTCCGCGACCCGGACCGCACGGCCGACGGCCAGAAACGGGCCTCGGTGGCCCTCGGGGCCCTGGAAACGCTGTGGTTCAATACCGGCACGCTGTGCAACCTGACCTGCAGCCACTGCTACATCGATTCGAGCCCGACTAACGACAGCCTGGTGTACCTCTCCGCCACGGAGGTGATCGGCTATCTGAACGAAATCGCCGCCGACGGCCTGCCGACCCGGGAGATCGGCTTCACGGGCGGCGAGCCTTTCATGAACCCGGAGATCCTGGCGATGCTCGAGGCCGTTCTGGAGCGCGGCTTCCAGGCGCTCGTGCTGACCAATGCCATGCGGCCGATGATGAAGTGCGCCGAGGGCCTGGCCGCGCTCGAGCGGCGCTTCGGCTCGC
>CAMYMY010000371.1 GCA_947259625.1 uncultured Kiloniellales bacterium
GCCCTCGTCAAGGGCGGCCGGCTGACACTGCGCGTGCTCCAGGTCGAGGCGCCCGCCGTGCCGCAACCGGGCCGGCCGCCTGACCTGCCGCCTGGCCTGCCAAGAGGCAACGTCGCGGCGCCGACAGGTGTCGCCGGGAGCGGTGCGGGCCAGACAGTCCCGGGTCTGGTCGCGGGGCTGACGAGAGCGGGCGAGCCCGTGGTGGATACCGCGCTGGGCACCCTCGTCCTCGGCCTGAAAGCCACCCTGCCGAGCGGCACGCGGCTACTGCTGGAGTTGCTGAGCATCAGCCCGTTACGAAGCCAGACCATGGCCGGCGGCGCCGCGCGGTCTGCCGCCCTGGCCTTCGGCTGGCCCGCTCTGGACGAGGCGCTGGAGCTTCTGGAGAAACCGGGCGGGACGACGGCACCGTCCCTGACCGCGGTGCCAAGGGTGCCCCAGCCGGGTCCGCGCCTGGCCTCGGCGATCCTGTATTTTCTCCAGGCGTTGAGCGGCGGCGACCTGCGCGGCTGGCTCGGTGGACAAGCGGCAGGGGTGCTCGAGCGGGCCGGGCGCGGCGACCTCTTGGCACGCCTGAACTTGGATCTGGTCCAGCTCGGGCGACTGAGCGAGACCGCCGGCAGCGAATGGCGTTTCCTGCCCGTCCCGCTCCTCGACGGCACCCAGGTCCACCAACTCCGCCTGTTTCTGCGCCGCCGACGGACCGCGCAAGGCGGCGACGACGCGGAGGAAGGCGACGGCGCGACCCGGTTCATCCTCGATGTAGAGCTGTCGCGGATCGGAGACATGCAATTGGATGGACTGGTCCGGGACCGGCGTTTCGACCT
This sequence comes from uncultured Kiloniellales bacterium, assembly GCA_947259625.1. GTDB lineage: Bacteria > Pseudomonadota > Alphaproteobacteria > Kiloniellales > JAKSDN01 > CAMYKD01. The sequence continues at coordinate 828 of CAMYMY010000371.1, forward strand.
GATCCTGCGCACCCGTCATCCGCTGACGGATGAAATGCGCCGGGACATCGCCGAAATCTTCGAGGATGCCAACGGCGCCGCGGGCCACCAGGGACAAATCAGCTTCCAGGCGTCCGGCGACTGGTCCTTCGTTCCGCTGGAAAGCAGCCGCGGAGCCGGGGCCGGGCTACTGGCCTGAGACCAATGTCACTGATCTTGGTCCTTGGTGTCATACCTTCGGCGTCAATCGCCGCCGGCGCGGTTGCGGCGATAGATGCTCACCCCGAGTTCATCGAGATTCATTCGCTCGCGTCGGCCGCGCTGGGTGGATTCCTGTAGGTCCTGATTCTTCAGCGCCAGCTCGTATTTCTTGAGCTCGCTGAACGCCTCCGCCACGTCGTCGCGAGCGGCCTCGGTTTCATTCCCGAGATTGGCAATGGTCTCACAGAGTTTCTTGCGCCGGTCGAGGGCCGCGGCGACGAAGGCCGGGAAGACCGAACCCGCTTCGTCGGACTGGCCGGCCGCCTCGCGTTCGGCCTCGATATCCCTGTCGAGAGCGTTCAAATCTTCCGTGAGCTTGTCCCTGAAAGCCTGGAGGTCGGCCAGCTTCCGCTGTTTCTCGTCGAGCACCCAGCGGTGCACCCGGACCATACTGTCCAGTGCCGTCATGCCGCTCTCACGTCACGCTGCGGCTCCGCGGCGCTCGCCCCGGTGGAGCTTGCCGCAAGGTCGGGATTGTCCGGCACCGACAGGCCGAGGATTTCCGCCAGCTCGGTATAGGCGGTTTCAAAATCGCTGCGCTCGGCGCGATCCTGGGCCAGAAAGGCCTCGATCCGCGGGTAGTACCGGATCGCCTCGTCGATGGCCTGATCGCTTCCCGGTTTGTAAGCGCCGATGCGGATCAGCTCGGCCATGTCCTCATAGGTCGACAACAACCCGCGTGCCCGGTTCACGAGCTCGTTCTCCGCCCGGCTATTGCAATCCGGCATGGTGCGGGAAACACTGCGCAAGACGTTGACCGCCGGAAAGCGGTTGCGCTCGGCGATCAAACGCTCGAGAACGACGTGGCCGTCCAGGATCCCGCGCACCGCGTCCGCGACCGGCTCGTTGTGATCGTCTCCTTCCACCAGGACGGAGAAGAGCCCGGTGATCGATCCGCAATCGACGCCCGGCCCCGCGCGCTCGAGAAGCCGGGGGAGTTCGGCGAAAACCGAGGGGGTATAGCCCTTGGCGGCCGGCGGCTCGCCCGCGGACAGCCCGATCTCGCGCAGCGACATGGCGAAACGGGTGATCGAATCCATCAGGCAGAGCACGTCCTCGCCCTGGTCGCGGAAGAACTCGGCCAGCGCCATGGTCAGATAGGCGGCCTGGCGGCGCATGAGCGGCGGTTCATCGGAGGTTGCGACCACAACCACGGAACGGGCCAGACCCTCCGTCCCCAGGTCGTCTTCCAGCCACTCCTGAACCTCGCGGCCACGTTCGCCGATCAGTCCGATAACGTTGACGTTCGAGGCCGTGTAGCGCGCGAGCATGGACAACAGAATGGACTTGCCGACGCCGGACCCCGAGAAGATCCCCATGCGCTGGCCGCGGCAGCAGGTCAGGAACGTGTTGATGGCCCTGACGCCGAGGTCCATCTTGCCGCCGACCCGCCGACGTCGGTGCGCCGGCGGCGGCGCGCCGTGCAAGCGATGGGCCGCGCGCCCCAAGGGCAATGGCCCCTTGCCGTCCAGCGGCTGGCCGAGCGCGTTCACGACCCGGCCGAGCCATGCCTCGGTCGGCCGGATCACGGGGTCCGAGTCCGCCAGTTCGGCCTTGCAGCCAAGGCCGATACCGTCGACCGTCCCGAACGGCATCAGGAGGGCACGTCCCTGCCGAAAGCCGATCACCTCGCTGACCACCCGCCGGCCGTCACGCGCCACCAGATTGCAGCGCGAGCCGACCGAAAGGACTCGATCCAAGCCGGCCACCTCCACGAGCAGGCCCAAGACACCGGCGACGCGCCCATAAAGCCGATACTCGCGGAGTTGCTGCAGCTCCTCGATCAGACTTTCAGCGGTAGTACCCAACTGTGAAAACCCGCCCATAGTGGCAATAACAGCCCCTTCCGACCGAGACGCAGTATGGGCTGGCCGGTTTAAGGATAGGTAAAGCCTGATAAATCACTCTTGGCATTTGCAGTAAGCATTTGTTAATAACAATCGCGCAAAATGGTTAACGAGAACGATTCTGCGACAGAGGCCTTAGATCGGGGGTTAAACGATGCGCGTGCTCCTTGTCGAAGACGACTCCGCGACCGCCCAGAGCATCGAAATGATGCTGCGATCAGAGAGTTACGTCTGTGACACCACGGATATGGGCGAGGACGGCCTAGAGATCGGCAAGCTCTACGACTACGACATCATCATACTGGATTTGATGCTGCCGGACATCGACGGCTATGAGGTGCTGCGCCGACTGCGCGCCGCACGGGTCCAGACCCCGATCTTGATTCTGTCGGGCCTTTCCGGCCTGGACGACAAAATAAAGGGTCTGGGCGTCGGTGCCGACGACTATCTGACCAAGCCCTTCGACAAGCGCGAGCTGATCGCGCGCATCCAGGCCATCGTGCGCCGTTCGAAGGGCCATTCGGACTCGGTCATCGAGACCGGCAAGCTGACGGTGAACCTGGATACGCGGACCGTCGAGGTCGGCGGCCAGCCCCTGCACCTGACCGGCAAGGAATACGGTATTCTGGAGCTGCTCTCGCTGCGCAAGGGCACGACCCTGACCAAAGAGATGTTCCTGAACCACCTCTACGGCGGCATGGACGAGCCCGAGCTCAAGATCATAGACGTCTTCGTCTGCAAGCTGCGCAAGAAGCTGGCATCGGCCACGGGCGGCGATAACTACATCGAGACCGTCTGGGGCCGCGGCTATGTGCTGCGCGAACCCGACGAAGAGGAACTGCGCGAAAGCGCCTGAAAGGCTATTTAACTAGGGTCTGTTGGATTTCCGGCCAAACAAAAACCCCGCTTTTACGGCGGGGTTTTTTAATTCCCTGGGAGGCTGCAATCACGCCGGTCAGACAAGACCGACGG
>CAMYMY010000372.1 GCA_947259625.1 uncultured Kiloniellales bacterium
CGAGGCGCAGCGCCTGGCGGCCCAGCTCGGCGGGGTGGACCGGCGCCTCGTCGAGATCCAGCTTGCCGGCCTCGATCTTGGCGACGTCCAGAATGTCGTCGATCAGCGTCAGCAGGTGATGGGCGCTGGCCAGGATATCGCCGGCATAGGACCGGTAGCGTCCGTTGCCGACCGGCCCGAAGTGCTCCTCCTTGATGACGTCCGAAAAGCCGATGATGGCGTTCAAGGGGGTGCGCAGCTCGTGGCTCATGTTGGCCAGAAACTCGCTTTTCGCCCGGTTGGCCGCTTCGGCCGCGTCGACCGCGTCGAACAGCGCGGCCTCATGGGCCTGGAGCTTGGTCACGTCCTGCGCCGTGCCGCGGAACCCGGTCCACTCGCCGGTGGCATGGCAATAGACCGGCAGCCCGCTCACGCGGAACGTTCTGGGCAAGCCGTCCTTGTCGATCAGCTCGACCTCAACGTCCCGGAAAGGGGTGTGCGGTCCGGGTCGGCTCAGTGCCCCTATCTGGTCGGCGCCAGCTACCTTTAGTGTGCCGAGGGATTTTCCGAGCAGCTCGCGCGGGTGATAGCCGAGGACCTTGCTCACGCGGGGCGAGATATAGGTGATCGTCGCCGTGCGGTCGATTTCCCAGACCAGGTCGGACACCAGACGGGCGATATCGTTGAACCGGTCCTCGGAGAGTTTCAGGGCCTCCCGGGTGCGCTTCATCTCGTCTATCGGCGTGAATCCGCCGATCAGGGCGAGCGGTTCGCCCTCGACGCCGCGCAACATCTGATACTCGGCCAGGAAGCAACCGGTGCCGCCGTCCAAGGGCACCGAAAACTCCCGCCTGATCGGACCGCCGAGCGTTTCGATCGCGCGGACAAGCTCGGCGATGTCCAGACCGCCCCTCGCTTCAGCCAGCGCCGGCCGGATCCGTTGATAGGCCGGGTTGGAATAAAGGAGGCGGCCCTTGGGATCGCAGATATAGAGCGGCTGGGCCGTGTCGAGCAGGTTCCGGTGCAGATGCTGGACCAAGGCCTCTCCGCCGGCCGCACGATCGAGCACCGCAACGATGCCGGACTTGGCCTTCGTCCCGGCCTGGGCCGCCGTGACGGAAGGGGACAATTCCCCTGGGCCGTGCGCACGGTGCCGCGTGGCCGGCGAGCTGGCCGTATTACGGCCCATCCCTGCCTTCCTCGATCCGTTCGATCGCATCCAGGTAATTGGGATCGCGCTGCCATTGCCGGAGCACGCGTTGGGCGGCCGGCGCCTCGATCCGTTCGAAATACTTGATCAGCCGTGAGGCCACGCGCGGCGGCACGGTCTCGTGACCAGGACGGGCCCTGCGCACCAGAAGGTAGACCAGGCTGAAACTGGACTTCTCGAACTCCAGGGCGCGGCAGGCTATCGCCAGGTCACGGCCGCTGGGTTCGTAGATGACCCGTTGCAGGCGCGGTGCGGCCAGACCCGAGAGCCGGCCGAACAGCGACTCGAACAAGGCGACCTCGCCCTGGCGCAGCACTTGGATCAAGAGTTCCGGTGTCGCCGCATCGTCCTCGTCGAGGCGCTCGGCCAGGGTAGCCGCCGGCGAGGCGGCGGGCTCCTCCCCATTGGCCTTCTTATCCGTGGACAGCGTCCACACCACGCGCTCCAGCTGGTCGTCCAGGTCGTTCGCGTCGATATCGAAGTTTTCCAGGAGGTGCGCGCGCAGCGCGGCGGAGACCAGCCAATACATTTGGCGCACCAGCGTGGGATCCAGATCCTGGCGCCGGACCAGCGGCTCCTGATAACTGTCGACCCGCCGCGCCTCCTCGACAAGGTAGGCCATTGTGGCCTCGGTGATCTTCGCGTTCGCGTTCTGCAGCAGGGTCTTGATCACGTCCGTGTTGCCGGTCTCGACCAGCGCGTCCGACACGACCTCGCTGACCGACGTGCGCATGGCAATGGCCAGCTGATGCTCGAGCGTACGGTGGTGGATGATTTCGATCAGCTCCGGGTCCTGCAGCACGCCGCTCTTCAGCAGGATCGGCCGGGCCACCACGATCTCGTCGTTGGCCAAGGCCAGCACCAGATTGCGCGGAGCGCTTTTCGAGTCCGACAGGCGTTCGGCCAGCTCCTGGCGCAGTTCGGTCTCGAACTCGCTGACCAACTTGTTCAGGATGTCCGTCATCAGGGCGTGTTCGCGCTCGCTGAGCAGGGCCTCCCGCTCGGCGAAGAGGTCGCTCATCGCCGTCGCCAGCGAGCGGCGGCCCTGCAGCGAGCGGTCCTGAGCCAGCTTCAGGAGCGATTCAGGGCTGTCGTCTTCACCGGCCATCCGTCTCCAAGGCCTTGTGCTGTAACGTTTACGAACGGCCGCCCCGACCGCGCCACCGGCCGAGCGGCCACGGAACATGGATCGTTGGGGTCGACCCGCCGGCCATCCCGCCCAGGCAAATCCCTAAATTGGCGCTTGTCACAAGAAACTGAAGCAAGTCTTTCAGGACGCAATTAAAACAGGGTTAACTCGGTGTAATTTCGGCTGGTACCTCTGTGCCGAGGCGGACCCCGAGGACTCCGTGCCGGCCGGCGGACGGGCGGCTACTCCTTGACCACGAGGTCCTGCGGAAAGTCGGCGAAGCGCTGCGCGCCGCTCTCGGTAACTCGGAAACATTCGCTGATTTCCACGCCCCAGTCGTCGAGCCGAATGCCGGGAATCATGTGGATCGTCATGCCGGGCCGCAGAACGGTCTTGTCGCCCGGCCTGAGCGACAGGGTCGATTCCCCCCAATCGGGTGGGTACATGAGCCCGGTCGAATAGCCGATGCGCGACTCCTTGACGATGCCGTGCCGGGCGATGGTGGCGCGCCAGGCGGCCTCGACCTCCTCGCAGGTCACGCCGGGTCTGGCCGCGTCCAGCGCCGTGTTGAGGCCCTCGGCCACAACCTTGGCCGTATCGGCCAGCTTCTGCGGCGGCTTGCCCAGATGGACCGTGCGGGCCATGGGGCAGTGGTAACGCTGGTGGCAGCCGGCCAGCTCCAAGATCGTCGCCTCGCCGGTGACGAAGGGCCGGTCGCTCCAGGTAATGTGCGGCGTCGAGGTGCCGATCCCGGTCGGCAGCATGGGAACGAGCCCGGTGTAGTCGCCGCCGAAGGCCTCGGTGCCGCTGATCTGGGCGCGATAGATCGCCGCCGCCGCGTCGCATTGGCGCACACCCGGGCGCACTTCGTCGATGCCGGCCCGCATGGTGCGCTCGATGATCCGCGCGGCCCGCTCCATGTACTCGATCTCTCGCGGCGACTTGATCACCTTGACCCAGTTGACCAGGGTGGTGGCGTCCTTGAAGGCCGCGTTCGGCAGGTTGCGCCGCAGCGACTCGTAGCAGGCGGCCGTGAAGTAGTAGCTGTCCATCTCGACGCCGAGGGCGCGCTTCGCCCAGCCCTTCTCCTCGAGCAGGTCCGCGACGAAGTCCATCGGGTGCTTGACCGTCGACTGCACATAGTCGTCGGGATAGCCGAAGATGTCCTCCGGCTCGAGAAAGGTCGTGACCTTGGCGGCATTGGCGTCCATGCCCCGGCCGATCCAGATCGGCTGCGCCGCGTCGCCGGCCAGGACCACCATCTGATGCACGTAGAAGGACCAGGCGTCGTAGCCGGTGAGATAGCACATGTTGGCCGGGTTGGTGGACAGCAGGACTTCGACGCCCCGTTCCGCCATGCTGGCCTTGGTCTTGGCGATACGCTCCCGGTATTCGGATTTCTCGAAGGCCGGCATGTCCCCCCAATCGGCATCCTGGATCACCGGCCGAGTGTGGTCCGGTTGCGGCCCGCAAGTCCAGCCTTTCGGCCGGTATATTTGATCCAGGTCAGTGCACAGGCCGCCCTTGCGCGCAATATGCCTTCACGGTCCATCCTC
>CAMYMY010000373.1 GCA_947259625.1 uncultured Kiloniellales bacterium
GTCGCCATGGCGCCCCAGCGGAACCACCACAGCGCGGCCGGCGCGATCACCTTGCCGATCGCCGGCTTCTGCTCGTCCGGGATCTTCGCCATGTTGGGGATCTGCACGAAGTTGAAGTACCAGAGCAGGCCGATCCACATGACGCCGGAGAGCACGTGCAGCCAGCGCAGGAAGAACGCCCCGAAGGTCCAGCCGTCGTAACCTTGTGCGTAATAGAGGAAGAACAGCAGCGCCGAGAGCACCAAGCCCCAGACGACGGTGTACCTCAGGTTTGTCAGGATGCCAGACATGTTTCGCCCTCTTCGATTGATTTCCGTCCTCAAGAGACACACGCGCCGCGCCCGCTGCCGGGGCGGTCATTCGTGTCGAGATCGAGTCGCAACGACGATTATGGAATGCGGCACACCGCTTGCCAAGCAGGATACGCTTGCCGGATCGCGTGTCACTTGCGATCTAGGGGTATGGCCGAGTCCTCCTCGCTTTCATATTGCGCCCGCCAGGTGCGGCGCCACGACCGCGACCGCTATCTGACCTGTCTCTTCGCGCCGGCGGGCCGCCGCGAGGGCCTCTTCGCGCTCTACGCCTTCAACCTCGAGGTCGCCAGGACCGCAGAGGTGGTCAGCGAGGCCATGCTGGGGCGTATCCGCCTGCAGTGGTGGCGCGACGCCCTGGAGGAAATCCACGCCGGCCGGCCGCGGCGTCACGAGGTGATCGAGCCGCTGGCCAGGGCCGTCGAGGCCCACGGCCTCACGCGCAAGCACTTCGCGCGCCTGATCGACGCCCGGGAGCTCGACCTGGAGAAGGAGGCGCCGGATACCCTCGCCCGGCTCGAGGACTACGCCGAGGCCACCTCGGCCGGCCTGGTCCTGCTGGCGCTCGAGGTCCTGGGGGCGGACGACGAGGCCAGCGGGCGCGCCGGCCGCCATGTCGGCATCGCCTGGGCGCTCGCCGGCCTGCTGCGCGCGGTGCCGTTCCACGCGCGGCTCAAGCGGCTCTACCTGCCGCGCGAGCTGAGCGAGACGGCCGGCCTCGACCTCGGCACGCTCTTCGCGCTGCACGCCTCGCCCGCCCTGGCCGAGGTGGTCCAGCAGGTCGCCGCGCGCGCCGGCGAACATCTGGACCAAGCGCGCACCCTGCGACCGCAAGTGGCGAAGGCGGCGCTGCCCGGGCTCTTGCCCGCGACCCTGGCCGGGCACTACCTCGGCCTTCTCGCGAGGGCCGGCTGCGACCCCTTCCACCCCGCCTTGCAGGGCGCGGCACCCGGCAACGTCTGGCGCCTGGCCTGGGCCCGGCTGCTCGGGCGCTATTAGCGCGGCTACTCGGCCGCCGCGCGGCTGACGGTGAGCCAGGTTTCCAGGTCGGCCAGGGCCCGGGCGGACATCGCCGGCCGGCGCTCCTTCTTGCGGATCTTCTTGCCGGCGACGGGTTCCAGCGGCGGGAACAGGCCGAAGTTGATGTTCATCGGCTGGAAGGTGCTGGGATCGGCGCCGCCGGTGATATGCCCGATGAGCGCGCCGTGCGCCGTGGTCGGCGGTGGCGCGGCGATCTCCCGGCCGAGCCGTTCGGCCGCGGCGAATCGCCCCGCCAGCAGGCCGATCGCCGCCGATTCCACATAGCCCTCGACCCCCGTGATCTGGCCGGCGAAGCGCAGACGGGGCGCGGCCTCGAGGCGCAGGCTCGCGTCCAGCAGGCGCGGCGAGTTCATGAAAGTGTTGCGGTGCAGGCCGCCGAGGCGCGCGAACTCGGCGCCCTCGAGGCCCGGGATCATGCGGAACACGCGGCTCTGCTCGCCATAGGTCAGCTTGGTCTGGAAGCCGACCATGTTGTAGAGCGTGCCGAGCGCGTTGTCCTGGCGCAGCTGGACCACGGCGTAGGGCCGCCCGCCGCTCCGCGGGTCGGTCAGGCCGACCGGTTTCATGGGGCCGAAGCGCAGGGTGTCCGGGCCCCGCTCCGCCATGACCTCGATCGGCAGGCAGCCCTCGAAATAGGGCGTCGAGGCCTCCCAGTCCTTGAACTCCGTCTTCTCGCCGGCGATCAGCGCCTGGATGAAGGCCTCGTACTGCGGCTGGTCGAGCGGGCAGTTGACGTAGTCGGCGCCGGGGCCGTCCTCCGCGCCCTTGTCGTAGCGCGACTGGAACCAGGCCTTGGTGAAGTCGATCGACTCCTTGTAGACGATCGGGGCAATGGCGTCGAAGAAGGCGAGATAGGCCTCGCCGGTCAGGCGCGCGATGGTCTCGCTCAAGGCCGGCGAGGTGAGCGGCCCGGTGGCGACGATCACCGAATCCCAATCTTCCGGCGGCGCGCCCGCGATCTCCTCGCGGCGGATCTCGACCAGCGGCTCGGCCTCGAGGCGCGCGGTGACCGCCTCGGAAAAGCCCACCCGGTCGACGGCCAGGGCACCGCCGGCCGGCACCTTGTGGGCGTCGCCCGCGGCCATGATCAGCGAGCCGAGGCGGCGCATCTCCTCGTGCAGCAGGCCGACCGCGTTGTTCTCCGCATCGTCCGAGCGGAAGGAGTTTGAGCAGACCAGCTCGGCGAGCCCGCCGGTCACGTGCGCCTCGGTCTCGCGCAGCGGGCGCATCTCGTGCAGCACCACGGGCACGCCCTTGCGGGCGACCTGCCAGGCGGCCTCGCTGCCGGCCAACCCGCCGCCCACCACGTGAACCGGTTTGGATGCGTTCATGGTTTTCCTATACATCACGCGACAGGCCCCCGCCAGCGGCTCCGAAAAGGGGCTTCGGAAAAACCCGTTTTAGTGCTAGGCAGGACCGTTTCCCGTGCTTGGCACGACGACAACTTCGAGGACGAGCGATGACGAGATCCCGGCGGACGGCCCCGACGTACCTCGTAATCCTGGCCCTGGCGTTCGGCGCCGCGACTCTACCCGGGCCCGTCTGGCCGGGGGAGTTGGGACCGGATCCCTTCACAGCCGCGCCCGGCACGATCCAGGTCGCAGCCGGTGCCGAGCGCGAGCCCAGGGCAGTGGGAATGATCATCGACGGCCTGGTGGTGCGGCCGCTGGGTCTGGTCGCGACCGTGCTGGGGACGGTCGCATTCGTCGTCACGCTGCCATTCAGCGCGCTCGGCGGCAACGTCGAGGAGGCCGGCGAGAACCTCGTGGTCAGGCCGGCGGCCTATACCTTCACGCGCTGCCTCGGCTGCTTCGGCGGCACGAATTAAAGGTGTCAGACACCTTTTTCATATAAAAAAGCTAGTATTATCCATATGTTGTAAGAAAACATCGCGAGAAAAAGGTGTCTGAGAAAAAGGTGTCTGACACCTTTTTTATCGCTTTTTTGTGGTGCTTCGGCGCCCCCGACTGAGCGCGTGAAGGGGGGCTCACTGCTCGGGATCGAGGCGCTCCAGCTGGGTCACCAGGGTGACCCCGGCGCAGCCGGTGACGAATCCCAGAACCAGGCCCGTGATCGGATGCAGGCCGACCTGGTGGGCCAGCGCGTAGCCGAGCCAGAACAGCCCGAAGAACGCGCCGCTGCCCAGCATCGGGTAAAGCAGCTTTCCGTCGTTCATGCGGCCGAGGGTAGCCGCCGGCGGGCTCCGCCGCCAGCTCCCCTGTGGGAAGGCGGCAAGGGAAGCCGGCAACGCTTGGCGCAAGGCCTTGTCTCGCGATAGTCTGAGGCCGGCGAGCGGGGCGCAGGGCGAGGGCGGCACCATGGAAAACCTCACGATCGACGGCAAGCGGCTGTGGGACAGCCTGATGGAGATGGCGCAGATCGGTGCCACGGCCAAGGGCGGGGTCTGCCGCCTGGCGCTAACCGACCTGGACCTGGAGAGCCGGAACCTCTTCGCCCGCTGGGCCGAGGCCGCCGGCTGCAGCATCTCCTTCGACGCCATGGGCAACATCTTCGCCCGCCG
>CAMYMY010000374.1 GCA_947259625.1 uncultured Kiloniellales bacterium
CAAAAGCTTACATCCTTTCCGACCGGCCCTCATTGCCCTCTTGTCCCAGGCTTTGGCACCCAATTCGATTTGACCGGACAGTAGTGGGTCAAGCCCGGCGATGACAAGAAGGGTTTGCGAACTCATTGCTTTCACGCGCTTCATTTTGAGTCGGACTCTTCGGCTCGCTCGCCCCGCCTCATACCTTTGATATCAGGCATCCAGCTCGATTGCGTAGTTCTCGATCACGGTATTCGCGAGCAGCTGCCGGCACATGGCCTCGACGCTCTCGCGCGCCCGCGCCGGGTCGTCCTCGTCGAGGGTCAGCTCGATCACCTTGCCCTGGCGCACGCCGCCCACGCCGGTGAAGCCGAGCGCCTGGAGCGCGTGCTCTATGGCCTTGCCCTGGGGGTCGAGGACGCCGGGCTTGAGGGTGACGTGGACGCGTACCTGCACGGGCCTCCCTCCCGACTCCGATGCGTGCTTTCACGGGGCGCCCGGAGACTAGCCGCGGCGGGCCCGACTTACAAGCGGCCAGGAACGCTCACGCCGCAATGCGTGTTGTCAGATGGAGAAAGACGGGCGGAGGGCCCGCCTATTGGGTTTCCTGGGTCTCGAGGGGCGCGGCGGGGCCACCTTGACCGGGCGCGGCGGGCGACTCTGCGGGCGGCTCGTCGGGGTTCTGCCACTTGCCGGCGGGGGCCGCGCCGCCGGGCGGCATTCCGTCCAGGGCCGCCGGCTTCTGGACGATGCGGGTGTACTCGTTGCCGTACTGGACGAGAACCGGCGTGCCGTTCTGCATCGGCACCTCCTCGTCCTCGCGGTTCTGCACCAGGGTGACCACGCGCCCGTCGTCCAGGCGGACCATGTACTCGATCCCCTCTCCGCTGCGCGCCGAGTCCTCGGCGAGATAGCCTATGCCCGCGCCGATGATGGCACCCAAGATGGTCACCAGGCCACTGGCACGGCTGTTACCGATCGCGACATTGCTGGTCGTGGCGCCGGCAGCCCCGCCGGCGACTGCGCCATAGCCCGAGTTGGCTCCGCCCTTGACCTCGACGATCCGCGACGACAGGACGGTGCCCTCGGAGGTCTCGATGATCTGCCCGACGTCGCCGGAATTGTAGCGCGACGAGGTCGAACTGGAGCAACCGGCGGCCAAAAGGGCCAGGGCGGCGGCGGCTGCAACTATCCGTATCCCGAAATGCATGGCATCAATACCCAGAAATGGACTATATCGCCTTGCGAAGCCGTGTGCCAGTCTTCGTTTCCGGGCCCGGTCGGCGCCGGAATCGGGCCGTTCCCGTGGGCCTGCGTTGAAGGCGGCCCCAGGATCGGGCACTATGGAGCGGTTGGGTGAACAATGCGTAACGACCCCTGGTTTGCGCCGAATGAGGACCACGAAGATCGCGGCAACCGCCCAAGCAGGCCACCATTGTCGGCCATGACACGGTTCCTGGCCGCTTTGCTCTTGGGCCTGGTCTGCCTTGCCGGCGCCCCGCGCGCCGACGAGGACCCGCGCGATGCGGCCATGGTCGCCGCCCTGGTCAAGCAAACGCTGGAGTTCGAGCGGACGGGAACGGACCTGCCGTGGTCCAACCCGGAGACGGGGTCGCGCGGCGTGATCCGGGTGGAGAGGACCTACAACCTCGACTCCGATATGCCCTGTCGCGACTATACCCGGACAACCCGGCGGACGGACGGCGAACGGATCACCACGCGCGGCACGGGCTGCCGCATGGGCGACGGGCGCTGGTTCCTCGACGAAGCGCTGGGCGCCGATGTTGCCCCGGCTTCCAAGGCGCCCCCAGCTGCGGCCGCCGCCCCCGCGGGCCGAAAGGACGAGACGGCCGCGGCCTTGTCACCCGAAGCGCCAAAGGCGGAGGCCCCCGCGGTCCCGGCGCCGGCCGGCGAGGAAAAGGCCGAGGCGACGGGCGGGGACAAGCCGGCCGGCGGGGCGGCGGCCGAGGTGCGCGCTCCCGCGCCGCCGCCGGCCAAGCCGAAGGTCCTGGCCCCCGATTACACCTTGCCGTCGAGGTCGGCGCTCTGAGACGCGCCGGCCCGGAACAGTGCCGCAAGAGCAGTGGCACCTCGCCGAAGAGGCGAAGGCGCCCGTGTCCGCGGCCGGCGAAGGTCGTTGTTCCGCAGCCATCCTGCGGGCTGTAGACTGGCGTTCGAGTTGGACGCCGAGGCGAGGCCGGAATCGGCCGCAACCTGGAGCCAGGCCTTGAACGATTCGAACGGCGAGGGCGCGATGCCGGACGAGCAGCAGCGCCGCGGCGCAGAGGGCGGAATGCCCGATCCCTACCCGCCGACGGTGAGGATCGAGCGGTCGACCGTAGCGGCGTTACTCGCCGACCACGCGCCCGCCGCCGCGGCCAGAGTCGAGCCGACCGCCAAAGCACGGCCATGGCCTTGGCTCTGGCTGGTGCTCTTCGCGCTTGTCGCCGGCGTCGCATCGGCCGGCTGGTTCGGCTGGCCGCTGTACCAGCGCTATTTCAAGACGACGTGGATCGTCGATGCCACGGGCGGCGGGGATGCCCTGACCATCGCCGAGGCGATCTCGCGCGCCCCGGACACCGCCACGGTCCTCGTGCGCCCGGGGACCTATGCCGAAAGCCTCAAGCTGGACCGGCCGGTGCACCTGAAGGCGGCCGAAACCGGCGACCAGGCGGCGCTCGTCGCGCCGCCCGAGGGCCCCTGCATCGTGGCCAGAGCCGGGGCCGGCTCCATCGTCGGCCTGCGCTTTCAGAGCGCCGCGCCGGCCGAGGGCGAAGCGCCGCCGGCGGTGCCGTGCCTCGATATCGTGGCCAGCGGCGTGCTGGTCGAGGGCAACGAGATCGAGAGCCCCTCCGGGCCCGGGATCCGCCTGCGCGACGGCGCGGCGCCGACGATCCGCACCAACACGATCACCGGGGCCGGCGGTCCGGGCGTTCTCGTTTCCGCCGGCGCCCGCGGCGCCATCCTCGACAACACGATTGAGGTCGCCGGAGGCCCGGGAATCGTCGTGCGCGGCGGCTCCACGCCCGAGATCATCGGCAATGTCATCGCCGACAGCGGGGCTGCGGGCGTGCTCTTCGCCGAGGCGGCCGGCGGGCGCTTCGAGAACAACGTCATCAGGTCGAGCGCCGGCTCCGGGATCGAGGTCGGGACCAGCGCGGACCCGGTGGTCACGGGGAACCGGATCGAGTCGGCCGGCCAGGCGGGGATCTTCGTCTACGACCTGGGCAAGGGGCGGTTTCGCGACAACGCGGTGGTTTCCAGCGGCTATTCCGGGCTGGTGATCGCCGCGGGCGGCGCCCCCGACTTCGCGACCAACCTGGTCCGCGACAGCGCGGAGCACGGTATACTGGCGATCGGCGGCGGCGGCGTGATCAGTGACAACACCGTCCGCGACAACAAGGGGCACGGGATCGCGCTGGCAAAGGACACGGAAGTCGAGCTCGGCGAGAATACGCTGGAGGGCAACAAGGCGCCGCAGGTCCTCGACGGCTGGGTGACCGGGTTCTAGGTACCAGCCGGCCAGCGGCCCGGCCAATACGCTTGGCCCAGGCAGGCCATGGAGGTGGAGCTGAAGATTTACGTCATCGGGCGCAGCGCCTTCGCCGATATCGTCCTGGCCGACGAATCGGTGGCGCCCCGTCATGCCGAGGTGGTCGTGGCCGACGATGGCCGCTATCACGTCACGGACTGTGCGACCGCGACCGGGACCTGGCGGCGCATCGCGGCGCCGGAGAGCGGCGACGCCGTGGCGCCGCCCCTGTGGGAGCCCGTGCGGCAGGCCTTCGTGCTGGGCGACGAGCCGCTCAGGCTGGGCGAGCATCTCTGCACGCTCAAGGACCTGCTGCGCACGGCGGCCTAGGGCTCTGCCGCCCAGGGCGCGCAGCCCGCC
>CAMYMY010000375.1 GCA_947259625.1 uncultured Kiloniellales bacterium
CGCGCGGAACCCCTGTGATACGAGAGGTATCCAATGCCGAAATGGGTGGAAAGCTACGTTCGAAGGGTTGAGAGGCTGAACTGGCTCATCGGCCGGGCGACGATTTACATGATCTTCGCCATGATGGGCGTACTGTTCTACTCCTCGGTTTCGAAGACCTTCTTCGTGCCCGCCCTCTGGACGTTGGAGTTCGCTCAGTTTCTGATGGCCGCCTACTTCCTGCTGGGCGGCGCCTACTCGGTTCAACTCAATGGCCATGTACGCATGGATTTGCTGTACGGCCGTTGGTCGGAGCGCACCCAGAGCAAGTGGGACGTCTTCACGTCGCTGTTCCTGGTTGGATACCTGGTCCTGCTGCTCTACGGCAGCCTCTCCAGCACCTACTACGCATTCGAATACGGCGAGCGCAGTTATTCATCGTGGCGTCCCTACATGTGGCCGGTCAAAGTCACCATGACCGTCGGCATCGTCTTGATGCTGCTGCAGGCGATCGCACAGTTCTTCAAGGACCTGGCTGTGGCCAGGGGAGAGCCGCTGTCATGAGTTACGACATGATCGCACTCGTCATGTTCCTCGGCATGATGGGCTTGCTTTTGACCGGGCAGCGCGTCTTCGGCGCAATTGGCTTCGTCGCGGCAATGGCAGCATTCCTGCTATGGGGCGACGGCGGCGCGGAGCTGGCATTCAGTGCCGCCATGAAGTTGATGAAATGGTATCCGCTGATGACCCTGCCGATGTTCATCTACATGGGCTACATCATGTCGGAGTCCCGCATCGCGGACGATCTCTATGAGATGTTTCATGTCTGGATGGGGCCTGTCCACGGCGGTCTGGCGATCGGAACCATCGGCCTGATGGTAATCATTTCGGCGATGAACGGCCTTTCGGTTGCCGGCATGGCCATCGGCGCGACCATCGCGCTGCCGGAACTGCTCCGGCGGAACTACGACAAGGTAATGGTGACGGGCGTCATCCAGGCCGGCAGTTCGCTCGGCATCCTTGTTCCGCCCAGCGTCGTTCTCGTGCTCTACGGCATGATCGCCCGTCAGCCGGTCGGCCAATTGTGGCTGGCCGGTGTGTTCCCGGGGCTCATGATGGCCGGCCTGTTTGTTCTCTACATCGCTGTCCGCTGCCGTCTTCAACCGAAACTCGGTCCGCCGCTCTCCGAAGCGGAGCGCAACATTCCCTGGAGCCGAAAGTTCGCCCTGCTGCGGGCAGGCATCCTACCGCTTCTGATCTTCTTTTCGATGACGGGCCTGTTTCTCATGGGAATCACGAGCTTGGTCGAAAGTTCCGCCGTGGGAGCAGCCACCGCCACGTTGGCCGCCCTGGTGAAAGGTCGGCTGAACAAGCAGGTCATGGAGGAAACGCTCCGCAAGACACTGTCGGTGACCTGCATGTTCATGTGGATCATTCTGGCAGCACTGTGTTTCGGGGCGGTGTTCGACGGGCTCGGGGCGGTAAAGTCGATCGAGAGTTTGTTCGTCGGCCGGCTGGGACTGAGCCCGTGGGAAATTCTGATCATGATGCAGATATCCTACATCGTGATGGGCATGTTTCTGGATGACACGGCCATGCTGGTCATCGTCGCGCCGCTCTATGTGCCGCTGGTCGGAGCTCTCGGGTTCGACCTGATCTGGTACGGCGTTCTTTATACGATCACCTGCCAGATCGCCTACATGACGCCACCCTTCGGATACAACCTGTTCCTGATGCGCGCCATGGCGCCGCCGGAGATTTCACTGGCTGACATCTATAGATCGATCATCCCATTCGTGCTGGTGATGTGCTTGGGGCTGGGTATCACGATGGCCTTCCCAGATCTGGCCTTGTGGCTGCCTAACTGGCACTACGGAAAATAGTTTCGATGAATGAACACAGGAGGTTTGCTGGAAACCGATGACGAACAATGCTCCTGTTCCACGGGGGCCGACAGTAACCAATCGGGTTGGTTTTTTTCACAACAGCAGAAGGGAGAGAGAGATGACCAAGAGCAACAGACGAGAATTCTTGACAAAGGCCGGTGTTGCGGCTGCCGCTGCGGGCGCGACGACGCTTGCTGCGCCCGCCGTCCACGCCCAGGCGCCTATCAAGTGGCGTTTTCAGACCTATGCCGGGTCGGCACTCGGGCAGCACGTCACCAAGCCGGCCATCGATGCCATAAACGCGGCGGCGAAGGGCGAGTTGCAGATCGAGCTCTTCTATGCCGACCAGTTGGTCCCGACGGGCGAGCTGTTCCGGTCCATGCAGAAAGGGACCATCGACGCTGTCCATTCGGACGACGACTCGATGGCGGCGCCTGTGGATATCTCGGTCTTCGGCGGCTACTTCCCGATGGCGACGCGGCACGCGCTCGACGTGCCGGTCCTGTTCCGCCAGTACGGCTTCGCGGAGATCTGGTCGGAGGCCTACAAGAAGGCCGGCGGCGTCGTATGGCTGTCGGCGGCGGGTCAGGATCCGTGCAACTTCAACACCAAGAAGCGGATCACCAAACTGGAGGACCTGAACGGACTTCGGCTCTACACGTTCCCGACGGCCGGCCGGTTCCTGTCGCAATTCGGCGTCGTGCCGGTCCAGATCCCGTACGAGGATGCGGAGGTGGCCGTTCAGACGGGCGAGCTGGACGGCATGGCTTGGTCCGGCATCACCGAGGACTACGAGGTCGGCTGGGCCGACGTGACCGACTATTTCCTGACCAACAATATCTCGGGTGCGTGGATCGGATCGTGGTTCGTCAACGAAAAACGTTGGGCCGATCTGCCCTCTCACCTCAAGCAGATTGTCCTCTCTGGCATCGAGAGCGGCCACTTCTATCGCAACCAGTGGTACTTTGGCGGTGAGGCCAGGCTTCGCGCCAAGGGGAAAAAGCTGAAGGTCGAGACGATCCCCGCCAGCGAGTGGAAAGAGGTGGAAGTGGCGGCCGGCAAGTTCTGGGACGAGATCGCCGAGACCGGTGAAACCGCCGCGAAGGTCGTCCAGATCTTCAAGGACTACGACGCGGTTCGGCAGAAAGCCGGCGGCCTTTATACCTGCGGCTAATTGTCCGAAACCTAAACGCGATCCCGGCCGAACGCATGCTACGAGGCGGCGTTCGGCCGGGATAGCATCGCACCCGCAGGTAACGAACTCGGCCTCGACGGCGAACTCTTCCTCAGGTGAGGAGACAGCCGGAGGCAAGCGGGTCCAGGCCTTTGGAGCGCACAGGCCTCAATCGTAGGTGGCCGATGTCGGCCCCTGCTTCAGCAGGTCGCTCAGCGCTTCGTTCGCCAGGATGTAATAGTTCATTCCCTCGAGCTGACGGTGCTTCAGAAGCCCGAGACGATGCAGCTGCTGAAGCTCGCGCCTGGTCGCTCCGTCTTCCTTCTGCAAGAGGGTGGCCACGTCGCACTCGCAAAGCTCCGCCGAAGCGAGGGCCGCGAGCATCTTCAGGCTCTCCGGCTTGCCCAGGGGCCGGAAGCGGTCGGCCAGCCTATCGGCATAGTCGTCGCTGAGCAGCAGCAGCGCCTCGCGTTTGCCCGACAGCATGCAGGTGTAAGGGACGCTGATCTGCGCGGCGGTTGCGAGGCCGTCCCAGGCGCCGCTGACGTCCGTGCCTTCGAGACAGCGTATGTGGCAGGGAAACTGTTGCTGGCCCATTGTCGGACTCCTCTTGCTTGCCCCCCGCGCAGCTCTAGGGCGATGCGACGGGAATTTGCTTCGTGCGTTTCGCGTGGGGACCCAACGGAATGCGTACGGTCAGAAGACCGCCTTCGTACGTTGCCTCGGCCCGCTCGAGGTCCAGCAAGCGGTCACACCCATCTCCCGGCGCCGGAGGGTTTTGGCGCATTGCCTCGTTTTGGGTTTCGCTCATTGCAGGAC
>CAMYMY010000376.1 GCA_947259625.1 uncultured Kiloniellales bacterium
TGCCCCGGCGGCACCGCCAGAAGGACGACGCCGCACTGTCCGGCGAGCTCCCGGTTATCGGTCGTGAAGTGGACCTCCGGCCAGCTCTCGAAGCCGTCGCTTCGGCCCGAACGGTTGGAGAGCCAGAGGTCTCCCGCCGACACGGCGCCCGCGGTGAGCATGCCTCGGGCCAGCACGCCGCCCAGCCAGCCCGTGCCGCCGACGATGCCGAGTTTCCTGAGCGTCATGCTGTCGGTATCCGGTTCCGGCCTGGCTGCGGTATTATCGCCCACCGGCCGCGACCGCCTCGGCCGCGGCCCTGGCGGTCTCGGCCGCGGGGGGCAAACCCCGTTCCTTGCGCGGCGTGCGGCCGAAGAAGTCGCGATAGCACTTGGAGAAGTGCGAGGCCGAGACGAACCCGCAGGCCAGGGCCACGTCGATCACCGACATGTTGGTCTGGAGCAGCAGCAGGCGCGCCTTGTTGAGCCTTAGCTCCAGGTAGTAGCGCGCCGGCGAGCGGTTCAGGTACTTGCGGAACAGGCGCTCGAGCTGCCGGGTCGAAAGACCGGCGTTCCGGGCCAGCTGGCCGCGCCCCAGGGGCTCCTCCAGGTTCTGCTCCATCTGGTCGATCACCGCGAGCAGCTTGGGATGGCGCACGCCCAGGCGCGCCGGCAGGGACATACGCTGGTGGTCGTGCTGGTCGCGGATCCGCTCGTGCATGAACTGGTCGGCGACCGCGGCGGCCAGCTCGTGGCCGTACTGCATGGCGATCACGTTGAGCATCATGTCGATGGCCCCGGTTCCGCCGGAACAGGTGAAGCGGTTGCGGTCGATCTCGAACAGCTCGGTGGTCACCTCGATGTCGGGAAAATCCTCGGCGAAGGCGGCCAGATTCTCCCAGTGGATCGTACAGCGGTAGCCGTCGAGCAGGCCGGCGCGCGCCAGGATATGGCTGCCCGTGCAGACCGCCCCGATATCGACCCCACGGCGGTCCGCGCGGCGCAGCCAGGACAGCAGATGTCGATTGTCGAAGCGGTGCACATCGACGCCGCTGCAGACGACGATGGCGGAGCCGTCAGCCGCCCCATCCAACCCGCCCACGGGATGCAGCGTCATGCCGTTGGATGCCGTCACCGGGGCGCCGTCGGGGGAGCAGAGGGTCCAGGCATAGAGCTCCCGCCCACTCGCCCGATTGGCCAGGCGCAGGGGCTCCACGGCCGACGTGAAGGCGATCATCGAAAAGCTCGGGATCAGGACGAAACCGATCCTCTGCGGCACCTCGCGCGGTGTGCTTCCGAACATCCCCAAACCCGCCTAACCCTCGACGCTTGCAGGGTATTCCCTGTCCCATCCGCGACCTTTGCACAAATCTGGCGATGTCGCTAACGGAAAAATACGCGCCGTAGACTCGCAAGCCGGGGGCGGACCCATGGAGTGCTCTGGGCCGCCGGGCGAAGGCCTGCTATGCTGTCTCCGGCTTTGGTCGAGGGGTACGATCGGGACGCTGCGAAACGCTGTGCCGGTCGACCGGTTGGGGGAAGGCGCCAGCGCGAATGAAGTCCCGCTATTCCATCTTCAGCCTGCTGCGCAACGCGCTCAGCTACCACGAAGGCTGGCCGGAGGCTTGGCGTTCGCCCGAGCCGAAGCCGTCCTACGACGTCGTGATCGTCGGCGGCGGCGGCCACGGCCTGGCAACCGCCTACTATCTGGCCAAGGAGCACGGCATCACGAACGTGGCCGTGATCGAGCGCGGCTGGCTCGGCGGCGGCAACACCGGGCGCAACACGACCATCGTGCGCTCCAACTACCTCTGGGACGAGAGCGCCCACCTCTACGAGCATTCGCTCAAGCTGTGGGAGGGCCTCACCCGGGAGCTCAACTACAACGTCATGTTCAGCCAGCGCGGCGTGATGAACCTGGCGCACAGCCAGCACGACCTGCGCGAGCTCGGCCGGCGGATCGCCGCCAACCGGCTCAACGGTGTCGATTCCGAGTTCCTGACCCCGCGCCAGGTCAAGCAGTTCTGTCCGATCATCGACCTGCGCGAAGGCGGCCGCTATCCCGTGCTGGGCGCCTCGCTGCAGCGCCGCGGCGGCACCGCGCGCCACGACGCGATCGCCTGGGGCTACGCCCGGGCGGCCGACGCGTTGGGCGTCGACATCATCCAGGAATGCCCGGTCGAGGGCTTCCGCATCGAGAAGGGCCGCGTGCGCGCGGTGGAGACCGCCAAAGGCACGATCGAGGCCGGCAAGGTCGCCCTCGCGGTGGCCGGCCATTCGAGCGTTCTGGCCGAGCTGGCCGGCTTCCGCCTGCCGATCGTGTGCCACCCGCTGCAGGCGCTGGTCTCCGAGCCGGTCAAGCCGGTCATCGACTGCGTGGTCATGTCGAACGCCGTGCACGCCTATATCAGCCAGTCGGACAAGGGCGACCTGGTGATCGGCGCCGGGGTCGACAGGTACATCGGCTACAGCCAGGGCGGCGGCCTGCCGGTGACCGAGGAGACCCTGGCCGCGATCTGCGAGCTGTTCCCGCTGTTCCGCCGAATGCGCATGATGCGCTGCTGGGGCGGCACCGTGGATACCTGCCCGGACGCCAGCCCGATCGTCTCCAAGACGCCGGTCGAGGGGATGTACATCAACGGCGGCTGGGGCACGGGCGGCTTCAAGTCGACGCCCGGCTCCGGCTGGGTCTACGCCCACACCATCGCCCACGACGAGCCGCACCCGCTCAACGCGGCCTTCAAGCTGGACCGCTTCACCACGGGCTACCTGATCGACGAGCACGGCGCGGCGGCCGTGGCGCACTGACCTGACGGAGACAGGCCCCATGCTGCTGATCCCCTGCCCCTACTGCGGTCCGCGCGAGGAGACCGAGTTCTCCTACGGCGGCGAGGCCCATATCGAGCGGCCCAAGCAGCCCGAGGCGCTGAGCGACGAAGCCTGGGCCGACTACCTCTTCATGACCAGCAATACGAAAGGCGTCTTCCTGGAGCGCTGGGTGCACAGCCACGGCTGCCGGCGCTGGTTCAATGCGGCGCGCGATACCCTGACCAACGAGGTCCTCGCGGTCTACGAGATGGGCGACACGCCGCCCAAGCTCGAGAAACGCACCTACGTGTAGGGCCGAGGGGGGTACGATGCCACAGGACTTCCGATTGGCGGAGGGCGGGTTGATCGACCGCTCCCGGCCGCTCGGCTTCAGGTTCGACGGCCGGCTCTATCAGGGCTATGCCGGCGACACGCTGGCTTCGGCGCTGCTCGCCAACGGTGTCCACCTGGTCGGCCGCAGCTACAAATACCACCGTCCGCGCGGCATCGTCTCGGCCGGCCCGGAAGAGCCCAACGCGCTGGTCCAGCTCGGCCGCGATCCCCGCAGCGACCCGAACACGCGCGCCACGCAGCTCGAGCTGGTGGAGGGTCTCGTCGCCCGCTCGCAGAACTGCTGGCCCGGCGTCGGATTCGATATCGGCGCGCTCAACGGCCTGGTCTCGCGCCTGCTGCCGGCCGGCTTCTACTACAAGACCTTCAAGTGGCCGGCCGCGTTGTGGATGCACTACGAGTACGTCATCCGCCACGCCGCCGGGCTGGGCAAGGCGCCCAGCCAGCGCGATCCGGACGTCTACGACAAGACCAACGCGCATTGCGACGTGCTGGTGGTCGGCGGCGGTTCGGCCGGGCTCGCCGCGGCGCTGGCCGCCGCACAGGCCGGCGCGCGGGTCATCCTGGCCGAGCAGGACTGCCAGCTGGGCGGCGCGCTGCTCGCCGGTCCGGACGAGGCCATCGACGGCAAGCCGGCGTTGGACTGGGTCGCCGAGACGCTGATCGAGCTGGGCAGGAACCCCGAGGTGCGCATCCTGCCGCGCACGACCGTCTT
>CAMYMY010000377.1 GCA_947259625.1 uncultured Kiloniellales bacterium
CCGGCGCCGGTGCCGACGATCAGAAAGGGAATGCTCTGGAGCGAAAAGAACACCTCGGAAATGAAATTGGCCGGGTCGGGCAGGCGGTCGCTGAAGAACAGGGCGAAGATGATCATCGCGAGCAGCATCCACGCCATGAGAAACAGCACGAGCGCCAGGCCGAGGAGCGCGATCTGCGCCTCGTTCCTGCGCCAGGCGGTCAAGGCCCGGCCCAGGCCGACCGCCTCGCCGGCGTCGAGGCGCCGGCTGACTTCGTAGAGGCCGACCGAGAGAATCGGCCCCAACAGAAGGAACCCGGCGGCGACCGGCAGCACGAGGTAGAACGCGTCGATCAGCCAGATCGCGCCGGTCAGAGCCACACCGGCCGCCGAGAAGACGACGCCGTAGACCAGGCTCACCGACGGCGCGCGGCACAGGTCCCGCCAACCCTGGGCCAGCCACGCCCAGGGCCGCTCCGCGCCCACCTGCCGGATGATCGCGCCGGATCCGCCGGAAGCCGAATCCGCGCCGGGCGTGTCGTTCGTCTGCACCATGTGCCCCTCCCACACCGACCTGTTTGCGCCGCCTGCCATCTCGGTTACGGCTCTTGCGACAGAATCGCAGTCTAACGCGGTTGAGGGGCATTGACCTACATCAATGCGGTGTTCGCCTTATCTACTGCAGTTTCCTAGTGTCTCGGCGCGGATGCGCTTCGCGGGACCGCTTCGTGGCCGGCGGAGAAACGATTGACGTTGGGGGGGGCATGACCGACCAAGCGAGCGCGAGCAGCAGCGCATACAACGAAGGCGTCATCCGGCTCCTGGTCATCGCGACGATGTTCTGGGGCGTGGCGGCCTTTCTGGTGGGCGTCCTGATCGCCCTGCAACTCGCCTATCCGGTCTTGAATCTGGACCTGGAGTGGTTCAGCTTCGGCCGGGTCAGGCCGCTGCATACCTCGGGGGCGATCTTCGGCTTCGGCGGCAACGCGCTGATCGCCACGTCGTTCTACGTGGTCCAGCGCACCGGCCGGACAACGCTGTTCGGCGGCGAGACGCTGGCCGGCTTCGTGTTCGTCGGCTACCAGCTGTTCCTGGTCATGGCCGGGGTCGGCTACCTCCTGGGCATCACCCAGGGCCGCGAGTACGCCGAGCCCGAGTGGTACGTCGACCTGTGGCTGACCCTGGTCTGGGTCGTCTACCTGCTGGTCTTCCTGGGCACCACCGTCGCCATGCTGCACATCGTGAACGCCCTGGCGCTGCCGGTGTCCTGGACCGGCACCAAGAGCTATTCGCTGTTCTCCGGGGTGCAGGACGCCCTGACACAGTGGTGGTACGGCCACAACGCGGTGGGCTTCTTCCTGACCGCCGGCTTCCTGGGGATCATGTACTACTTCATCCCCAAGCAGGCCGAGCGGCCGGTCTACTCCTACCGGCTGTCGATCATCCACTTCTGGTCGATCATCTTCCTCTACATCTGGGCCGGGCCCCATCACCTTTTCTACACGAGCCTGCCGGATTGGGCGCAGACCCTGGGCATGACCTTCTCGGTGATGCTCTGGATGCCGTCCTGGGGCGGCATGATCAACGGCATAATGACCCTGTCGGGGGCCTGGGACAAACTGCGTACAGACCCCGTGCTGCGCTTCCTCGTGGTCTCGGTCGCCTTCTACGGCATGAGCACCTTCGAGGGGCCGCTGATGTCGGTCAAGCCGGTCAACGCGCTCAGCCACTGGACCGACTGGACCGTCGGCCACACGCATTCCGGCGCGCTCGGCTGTTCGGCGCGGTCTATTTCCTGGTGCCCAAGCTGTGGCGGCGCGCGCGGCTCTATTCCGAGCGTCTGGTCAGCGTTCACTTCTGGATCGCGACCATCGGCATCGTGCTCTACATCACGGCCATGTGGGTCTCGGGCATCCTGCAAGGCCTGATGTGGCGGGCCTACGACTCCCTGGGCTTCCTGCAGTACGCCTTCATCGAGACCGTCGAGGCCATGCATCCCTTCTACGTGATCCGGGCGCTGGGCGGCGTGCTGTTCCTGATCGGCTCGCTGGTCATGGTCTATAACCTGATCCGCACCGCGCGCGGCGACGTGCGCGAGGAGGCCGGCGCGCCGGCCATGGCCCCGGCCGAGTGAGGAGGACGACCATGTTCAGCCACAGCAAGATCGAACAGAACGTCATCCTGATGCTGGTGCTCATCCTGATCACCGTATCGATCGGCGGACTGGTCGAGATCGTGCCGCTCTACACCGTCGAGAGCACCATCGAGCGGGTCGAGGGCGTGCGGCCCTATACGCCGCTCGAGCTGCGCGGGCGCGACATCTACATCCGCGAGGGCTGCTACCTCTGCCACTCCCAGCAGGTCCGGCCGTTCCGGGACGAGGTCGAGCGCTACGGCCATTACAGCCTGGCCGCCGAATCCATGTACGACCATCCCTTCCAGTGGGGCTCCAAGCGCACCGGTCCCGACCTGGCCCGGGTCGGCGGCAAGTACTCGAACGAATGGCACGCCGCCCACATGGCCGACCCGCGCAGCGTGGTGCCGGAGTCGATCATGCCGGCCTATGGATTCATGCTGGACCGGCCGCTGGAGGCCGCGGACATCGCCGAGCGGCTCGAGACCAACCGCGCCGTCGGCGTGCCCTACAGCGACGAGATGATCGAAAACGCGGCGGCCGACCTCGAGGCCCAGGCCGACCCGGAGGCCGACACGGACGACCTGCTGGCCCGCTATCCCAAGGCCGCGGTCGGCGACTTCGACGGCAATCCCGCGCTGCTCAGCGAGATGGACGCGATGGTCGCCTATATGCAGATCCTCGGCCGCATGGTCGACTTCACCGACGTCAAGCCCGAAGACCTGCGGCAATAGGGGATGGCGCGATGGAAACCCTGCAAGCGATAGCCGAGGCGCTCCGTCCCTTCTGGGGTCTTTGGCTGATGGGCCTGTTCCTGGCGATCGTCGCCTGGGCCCTGTGGCCGAAGCGCAAGGCCGAGATGGAGCAGCACGCGCGGATCCCGCTCCGGGACGACGACGGGGAGATGTGAGGCATGCCGACCAAGATCGAGAAGGACTCCGTCACCGGGACCGAAACGACCGGCCACGAGTGGGACGGCATCAAGGAGCTCAACACACCGCTGCCCAGGTGGTGGCTCTATGTGCTCTACGCCACGATCATCTGGTCTCTGGTCTACTATCTGCTCTATCCGACCATCCCGGGCATCGATGGCCTTATGGGCCGGACCTGCTCAACTTCGCCCTGACCGGCGGACGCGCGGCGTTCGCCGACAACTGCGCGCCCTGTCACGCGGCCGGCGGCGCCGGTCGCCCCGGCTACCCGATCCTGGCCGACGACTCCTGGCTGTGGGGCGGCACGCTGGACGAGATCGAAACGACCCTGCGCCATGGCGTCCGCGTAGCGGACGACGACGACACCCGCGTGGGCGAGATGCCGGCCTTCGGCGCCGACGAGCTTCTGGAGAAGGATCAGATCGAGGCCGTGGCCGACTATGTCCTGTCGCTCTCCACCCAGACTGCGGTTGCGGGCGCGGTCGGTGTGGAGCTTTACGCCGAGAACTGCGCCTCCTGCCACGGCGGCGCGGGCGAGGGTGGGCGCGAGTTTGGCGCCCCCAGCTTGGCCGATCAGATCTGGCTCTATGGTGGCGAGAAGGCCGACATCGTTGCCCAGATAACCAAGCCGCGCCACGGTGTCATGCCGGCCTGGACAGGCCGCCTGGACGATACGACCATCAAGATGCTGGCGGTCTACGTCCACGCGCTGGGTGGCGGCGAATAGCCGGACGCGCCCGGTGCCGCCGGGCATGAGCGGGAATCTGAAGCAAGACGCGATGGCCGATGCGGTCCAGGTCGAAGACGCACTCTCGGTGGAGGCGCAAAAGCGCGTGCCGCTCTACGCCGGGCGGGTCGAGGTCTATCCCAAGACCGTGGCCGGGACCTTCCGGCGGCTCAAGTGGGCCGCGCTGATCGTCCTGCTCGCGATCTACTATGTCCTGCCCTGGGTCCGCTGGGACCGCGGGCCGGGCGCGCCGGACCAGGCGGTGCTGGCCGACATGGCGCACGAGCGCCTCTATTTCTTCTTCATCGAGATCTGGCCGCAGGAACTCTATTACCTGGTCGGGTTGCTGATCCTGGGCGCGGTCGGGCTGTTCCTGGCGACCAGCCTGGCCGGCCGGGTCTGGTGCGGCTACGCCTGCCCGCAGACCGTCTGGACCGACCTCTACATGTGGGTCGAGCGCCTGGTGGAAGGCGACCGCAACGCCCGCATCCGGCTGGACAAGGCGCCGTTCGGTGCGGGCAAGGCCGGCCGTAAGCTCCTGAAGCACGCGCTCTGGCTGGTCATCGCGGCGGCCACCGGCGGCGTCTGGATCATGTACTTCAACGACGCGCCGACGGTCGTCCGCGAGATCTTCACCGGCCAGGCCTCGACGACGGTCTACTTCTTCACCGGCCTGTTCACGGGCACGACTTACCTGCTGGCCGGCTGGGCCCGTGAGCAGGTCTGCACCTACATGTGCCCCTGGCCGCGCTTCCAGTCGGCGATGTTCGACGAGGACACGCTGGTCGTCACCTACGAGAAGTGGCGCGGCGAGCCGCGGGGCCGGCACAGGAAGGGCCAGAGCTGGGACGGGCGGGGCGACTGCGTCGACTGCAACCTCTGCGTCGCGGTCTGTCCGACCGGGATCGATATCCGCGACGGCAACCAGCTCGAATGCATCAGCTGCGCGCTCTGCGTCGACGCCTGCGCCAGCGTCATGGCCAGGGTCGGCCGGCCGCTCGGCCTGATCACCTACGACACCGAGCGCAATCAACAGGGCCGCGCGGCGGGCCGGTCCCTGGCCTACCGTGCGGTGCGCCCGCGCACGCTGCTCTACGCCCTGCTGTTCCTGGTGGTCGCCGGAGCCATGCTGTGGAGCCTGGCGTTCCGCTCGACGCTGGACATCAACGTGCTGCATGAGCGCAGCCCGCTCTTCGTGACCCTGTCGGACGGCGGCATCCGCAACGGCTACACGATCAAGCTGCTCAACAAGACGTTGGAGGCGCGCACCTTCAGCCTGCGCCTCGAGGGCCCGCCGGCGGCGGCCATGCAGGTGGTCGGCCAGGACGGCGGCGCCCGCGACCGGGTCACGCTGAGCGCCCGGCCGAACAGCGTCGCCACCTACCGGGTCTACGTGACCCTGCCGCGCGACGAACTGGCCGGCGAGTCGACGCCGCTTGCCTTCATCCTGCGCGACGAGCTGCGCGGCGAGGTGGCCGTCTACGACGCTGCCTTCCGGGGGCCGGGACGATGACCGGCCAGCCCCGCCCGCGGCGGTCACTGACCTGGGGTCCCTGGGTGTTTTTCGCCATGTTCGCGGTGGTCTTTGCGGCCAATGGCGCCCTGGTCGTCTTCGCCTTCGGCAGTTGGACCGGGCTGCAGACCCAGGGCGCCTACGAAAAGGGCCTGGCCTACAACGACACTCTGGCGGCGGCGCGCGAGCAGGCGGCGCTCGACTGGCGGGTCGGGATCACCCTCGCGCCGGGCGACGACGGGCGGGTCCGGCTCGAGGCGACCTTCCGGGACCGGAGCGGCCGGCCGCCGCGGCTGACTGCCGTCACTGCCCGCCTGATCCGACCGACCCACAGCGGCCACGACCTCGTCCTGCCGCTCGCCAAGCTGGAAAACGGCCGTTACGGGACCGAAACGATATTTCCGCTGCCGGGTCAGTGGGACGTGCGGGTCCGCGCCGAGCACGCCGGCGGCAGCTATCAGGCGACCCGCCGCGTGGTGGTCGAGTGACGACGCCGGGCGCCACGGCGGCCGCCGGCGCGGCCAGGGACCTGGACCCGGAATCGCTCGGCCGACCGGATTTCACCGGCTATGCGAGACCGCGCGGCGAGGAAGAACAAAG
This sequence comes from uncultured Kiloniellales bacterium, assembly GCA_947259625.1. Classification (GTDB taxonomy): domain Bacteria; phylum Pseudomonadota; class Alphaproteobacteria; order Kiloniellales; family JAKSDN01; genus CAMYKD01. The sequence continues at coordinate 5,885 of CAMYMY010000377.1, forward strand.
CCTCGATCTGATCGTCGAGGGCGTCCACTGCGGCGGCTGCGTCCAGCGCATCGAGCGTGCGCTCGCCAGAAGGGACGAGGTGACCCACGCCCGGCTGAACCTGACCACGCGGCGCCTCGCGCTCGCCTGGCGCGGCCCGCCCGAGAGCGCCGAGCACTTGGCCCGTGCCGTCGAGGATCTCGGATATCCGGTGGCGCCCTACGAGCCCGCGCGGCTCAGCGCGGGCGAGGGGCGCGCCGAAACCCAGCTCCTGCGCGCCCTGGCGGTAGCCGGTTTCGCCGCCGGCAACGTCATGCTGCTTTCGGTCGCGGTCTGGGCCGGGCATTTCCAGGACATGGGACCGGCCACCCGCGGCCTGCTCCACTGGTTCTCGGCGCTGATCGCGCTGCCGGCCATCGCCTATGCCGGACAGCCCTTCTTCCGCTCGGCGCTGCGGGCACTGAAGTCCGGCCACACCAACATGGACGTGCCGATCTCGCTCGCGGTGCTGCTCGCCGCCGGCATGAGCCTGTTCGAGACGATGGCCGGGGGCCGGCACGTCTACTTCGACTCCGCGGTCACCCTGCTGTTCTTCCTGCTGATCGGCCGCTACCTCGACCGGCGCGCGCGCGGCAAGGCGCGCGCGGCGGCCGAGCGCCTGCTCGCCCTCGACACCCGGCCGGTCACCGTGTTGAGCGAGGACGGCGCGCGGATGCTGTTGCCCGCCGATCAGGTCGGCCCCGGCATGACCGTGCTGGCCGCGGCCGGCGAGCGAATCGCGGTCGACGGCCGGGTCCGGGCCGGCCGGTCGGAGCTGGACACCAGCCTGATCACCGGCGAGACCCTGCCCGCGCCGACGCAGCCGGACGATCCGGTCTTCGCGGGCACGCTCAACCTGACCGCGCCGCTCACCCTCGAGGTCACGGCGGTCGGCGAGGACACGCTGCTGGCCGAAATCGTGCGTCTCATGGAGCTGGCCGAGCAGCGCCGGGCCCGCTACGTCGAGCTGGCGGACCGGGTGGCGCGGCTCTACGCGCCG
>CAMYMY010000378.1 GCA_947259625.1 uncultured Kiloniellales bacterium
CGCTGGCGCAATGATGATTCGCACTCGAGTCCCTCTCGATCTCATTGTTGCTTTGCTAGTCTTTTTGCTGGGAATTTTGCAAGTGGCTCTACTGTCCCCTTTTTACTCTGTATTGGAAATACCTTTCCTTTGACCCATCGCGGACAATCGGCAGACTATGGGGTTCGGCGGGCGACTGGCCCCGTCGCGTGATTTCGGACTAGAAAGGGTCGTTATGGTGGAGCTCCTGAACAAGGCCTTCGAGGCGTTGAAGACCCTTCCCGCGGAAGACCGCGATCGCATCGCTTGGGAGATCATCGCGCGGGTCGAAGACAAGACCGAGTGGGACAAGCTCATCGCATTGCCGGACTCCCAGCGTTGGCTGAAGCAGGAAGCGGCAAGGGCGCTGAAGGAATACAAGAAGCTCAGCGGGCCCCTTACCGCCGGGTTCGTGTCGCTCAGCCACGATGCGTTCCTGCGCGAGGACTCCTATTGGCGGCATTTCGACGAACTTCCCGCCGAAGTGCGAAAGCTCGCCGAAAGCAATTACGAGCTGTGGCGAAAGAATCCCAACCATCCGAGCCTCCGTTTCAAGCAGATCCACGCCGAAGAGCCCATCTTCTCGTTCAGGGTGGGGATGCAGCACCGCGCGGTCGGCGTGCAGGTCGACGACGGAAAGGTCGCGTGGTTCTGGATGGGCTCGTTCAAGCATTTCCGCGATGTAGTCGGCCCGGTCGTGTCCCCTGGGGCGACCGAATGATCCGTCGCGTGGATTGGCCGATGTTCAGGGCGCCAAGTCCCCTCGTCAGAGTTTCGACAATTTCGCGGTTTGGTGCCGCCGGAGGCGACGTCTCGAAGCATGCCGGCAGCGTCGGCATTTCCGGGATCTGGTATTGCCCATAGCCGACTTCCAACGTTGATACCGGTCAATGCGCCGGTTCCCGAAACGTGTTGGGATATCTTTCGGAACGGAAGGAGTCTCCAAAAGAAGGAGATCCTTGTTCGACCATCCAGGCGCCCAAGGCGTCTTTCCAAGACCAGGAGGAACACGCGATGTTCGAGAGAATCCTGGTGGCGACCGATGGCTCCCGGCATGCCGCCAAGGCCGTCGAAACCGCGAGCGACCTTGCCGTAAGGTACGGACCTTGCCGTAAGGTACGATGCCGAGCTGACCGTGCTGCATGTCCTCTTGCACGGCCGGCCCTTGACCGAGATCCGCAAGCTGGCGGAAGCGGAGTACGACGTGCGGCTTCCGCCGCCCCCGCCGCCGCCCGCCGGCCTTTCCGGGACCGGCGCGGCTATGGTCGACGACAGCAAGGCCATCCAGGCCCTCTATCGGGCGATCGTGGTCATCGGCGACAAGATCGTCGAGGGGGCCACCCAGGCCGCGCGGGACCGGGGCGTGACGGCGGTCAAGCCCCTCGTCGAAGACGGCGACCCGGCGGAACGGATCCTGAGCTGTGCCGCGCGCGAGAAGATCGACCTCATCGTCATGGGCAGCCGCGGCCTGAGCGGCCTGTCCGGCCTGCTGCTCGGCAGCAACTCGCACAAGGTGAGCCAGCTGGCCGACTGCGCCGTGCTGACGGTGCGATAGCGCGCGAGGGGCCTAGGGGCCAGAACCTTCACAGCAGCGGGCGATCGTTGATTCAAGACGGTCAAGGCGACGGTGCAAAGCCGGGGACAGCCTGCTGGAGTGAACCCCGCGAATGAGACAAGAAGATAGGGACAGTCGGTGTGCAAGGCCATCGGGCGGACGACGCGTGCCGGGGCGCGGGCCCGTCATTCAGCGCTGGCCGGGTCTGTCGCCGAAAGTCGCCAGGGGAGGAAGAAAATAACCTTCGGGTGATATAGGTCAATGACTTTCAACCGATCAGGCCAATCATGGCGGGATCAAGTGGGAACGTCCTTGAATTTGCATCGCTCGGATCTGGGCTGGAGCGCCGCTCTGGCGCATCCGAGCACGAGAGAGGGAGTTACAAGCGATGCGCATTCGAACACTCTTGGCCTGTACCCTAGCGCTTCCGCTGAGCATGGCTATGCAAGACGCGGCGGCCCAGATGCTTTCGCCCGAGGAAGTTCTGGGCAAGTCCATATTCTTCGACCTCGATCTCTCGATCAACGGCAACCAGTCCTGCGCCGTCTGCCACACGCCGGAGGCGGGCTGGACGGGGCCGATCAGCGAGATCAACGCCGGCGGCGCGGTTTACGAAGGCTCGATCCCGGGCCGCTTCGGCAACCGCAAGCCGCCGAGCTCGGCCTACGCGACGCCGAGCCCGATCCTGCACTTCGTCATCGAGAAGAAGGAGGCGCTGTTCATCGGCGGCAACTTCTGGGACGGCCGCGCCACCGGCGAGAAGCTCGGCAATCCCGCGGCCGACCAGGCCCTCGGGCCCTTCCTCAACCCGGTCGAGCAGGCGCTGCCGGACAACGCCTGCGTCGTCTACAAGGTCTGTACGGCCGACTATCCGGTCAGCTTCACCGAGGTCTGGGGGTTCGAGGCCTGCGCCATCGACTGGCCGATCGACGTCGACGAGGTCTGCGCCACCGAGGGCGCGTTCGTCGATCTGTCCCCGGAGGATCGGGCCACGGTCGACGACTCCTACAAGAAGGTCGGCCTTTCCGTGGCGGACTACGAGGCCTCGTCCGAGGTCAACCAGTACGCCTCGAAGTTCGACTACTATCTCGCGGGCCTGGTCGACCTGACCAAGGAGGAGAAGACGGGCTTCAACCTGTTCAAGAGCAAGGGCAAGTGCGCCAACTGCCACGTGCTCGATCCCGGCCCCGACGGCGAGCCGCCGCTCTTCACCGACTTCACCTTCGACAACCTGGGCGTCCCGAGGAACCCGGAGAACCCGTGGTACGACCAGGCCGCGTTCAACCCCGAGGGCGACCGGTGGGTCGACCTCGGCCTCGGCGGCTTTCTCGAAAAACGAGTCGACTACCAGCGCTTCGCCCAAGAGAACCTGGGCAAGCAGAAGGTGCCGACCCTGCGCAACCTGACCAAGCGGCCCTATCCGGGCTTCGTCAAGGCCTTCACGCACAACGGCTACTTCAAGACCGTGAAGCAGGTGGTCCACTTCTACAACACGAGGGACACGAAACCGACCTGCCTGAGCCCCTATACGCCCGTGGAGGAGGCCCTGGCGCAGGGCTGCTGGCCGGCGGCCGAGGTGCCGGTGAACGTGAACACGGCCGAACTGGGCAATCTCAATCTCTCCGAGGAGCAAGAGGACGCGATCGTGACCTTCCTCGGCACCTTGGATGACGGCTTCATGCTCTCCGAATAGAGCCCGTAAGCCGGCGGCGGCGCGCGGCGCGCGCATGGCTCCGTTTTCGGCGTGGGGGTCACCATCAAGGTGGCCCCCGCTCCCTTCCCATACACGGGACATAGGTGTAATCGCGTCGAACCGCCCGAGGCTTGCGCGCGACCGGGGAATGGAGTGTAACTAGCGCTCGTTTCGCGACCGGCGGACCGGCCGCCGGCGCCAGGGGAGCGGGCGCAGGGCCATGAGCCATGTCTTTCATCGCCAGACCGGGCACGACTACCCCGTGGCGGCCTATGGCGAGGGGGCTTATATCGTCGACAGCGCCGGCAAGCGCTATCTGGACGCCTCGGGCGGGGCGGCGGTCTCCTGCCTCGGGCACAGCCACCCGGCGGTGATCGCCGCGATCAAGGCGCAGCTCGACAAGATCGCCTTCGCCCACACGGCCTTCTTCACCACCGAGGCCTCGGAGGCGCTGGCCGACCACCTGATCGCGCGCGCGCCCAAGGGCCTTTCCCGCGTGCACTACGTCTCGGGCGGCTCGGAGGCGAACGAGACCGCACTCAAGCTGGCCCGCCAGTACTTCCTCGAGATCGGCCAGCCCCAGCGCCACCGCTTCATCGCCCGGCGCCAGAGCTATCACGGCAACACCCTGGGCGCGCTGGCCGTCGGCGGCAGCATGTGGCGGCGCGAGCCCTACAAGCCGATGCTGATCGAGACCAGCCACATCTCGCCCTGCTACGCCTACCGCGACCAGGGGCCGGAGGAGAGCGAGGCCGACTACGGCCGGCGCGTCGCCGACGAGCTGGAGGCCGAGATCCTGCGCCTCGGGCCCGAGAGCGTGGCCGCCTTCATCGCCGAGCCGGTGGTCGGCGCGACCGCGGGGGCCGTGCCGCCGGTGCCGGGCTACTTCGCGCGCATCCGCGAGATCTGCGACGCCCACGGCGTGCTCTTGATCCTCGACGAGGTGATGTGCGGCATGGGCCGTACCGGCACGCACTTCGCCTGCGCGCAGGAGGGCGTGGTGCCGGACCTCCTGACCTGCGCCAAGGGCCTCGGCGCCGGCTACCAGCCGCTCGGCGCGGTGCTGGTCGGCGACCACGTCTACCGGGCGATCGCCGAGGGCAGCGGCGCCTTCCAGCACGGCTTCACCTACATCGGCCACCCGACCGCCTGCGCGGCGGCGCTGGCCGTGCAGCGGACCATCGAGGCCGAGGGCTTGCTCGACAACGTCGTGCGCCAGGGCCGGGCGCTCAGGGCGGCACTGGAGGCGCGCTTCGGCAACCACGGCCAGGTCGGCGATATCCGCGGCCGGGGCCTGTTCCTCGGCCTCGAGCTGGTCGCCGACCGGGCGAGCAAGGAACCGCCCGACCCGGCCGCCGGCCTGCCCGCGCGGATCAAGCAGGAAGCCATGGCCCGCGGCCTGATCTGCTATCCCGGCGGCGGCACGATCGACGGCAGGCTGGGCGTCCACGTCCTGCTCGCGCCGCCCTTCATCATCGAGGACGCGCAGGTCGGCGAGATCGTCGACAAGCTGGCCGGCGCCCTGGAGGCGGCGCTGGACGGGGCAACGTGATCGAAAAAAGGTGTCAGGAACCTTTTTGATATGTATTATATATTTCTTTCAATAGATTAGATG
>CAMYMY010000379.1 GCA_947259625.1 uncultured Kiloniellales bacterium
AGTGGTTTAACCCGGCCAAGGGTTTCGGGTTCATCGAGCCGGAAGACGGGTCGAAAGACGCTTTCATCCACATTTCGGCCGTCGAGCGCGCCGGACTGAGTTCGCTCAGCGAAGGGCAGAAGGTCTCCTATGAACTTCAGCCCGGACAGAACGGCAAATCTTCCGCCGAGAACCTGTCCGTAGTCGACTAACCACTCAAGGCACCGCCTCCAACTCCCGTTGGGGGCGGCCGCAGCTCGCCGTTGGCGATGCGAGTTTCAATGATCGCCTGGCGGACCGAAGGGAGTGGGCGGACCGATCCGCCGTCATTCCTTCGACAACATTAAATACAACGAACAACAAAAAAAGCGGCGCGATGCGCCGTGTCGTCGCCGACCTTGCGCACCAGCCTGTGGGCGCGTCCGCCTGTGCTGTGGGACCAAAGCACCCGCCGGTGACGCCTCGAACCGAAGCAAAGGATTACCGAAATGTGGAAGTCAGCAAAATCGAGGGCCGAGGAACAGTTCACCGCAACCCAAAAGAAGTCCAAGCAGGCCCTGACGGAAAAGGAAAAAGCCCGGCAGGAGAGTGAGAAACGCGTGGCGAGCCTGCGGGCTCTCCGCCTGGCCAAAGAGGCGGCCGACAAGGAAGCCGCCGAGTAGGCCGCCGCCGAGAAAGCGGCCGCCAAGAACAAGAACCCATCGTGATTGCCCCAGGGTCAGCGACGCCAATCGTAACGGCCGCAAGGGCCCCGACCGAACCGGGTCCGCTGTCTGGGGTATAGCGGTCGAAAACCGCTCGAGCTTCTGGTGTCAGCCCTATTGCGGCCCAAACTTCAGTCCGAACAGGACGGGAAAAGTAGCCATAAGGAGACAAGCTCGGCTCCGCTCGATCGGCCTGCGCTGGAGCAGGTGACACGCCTTGAGTTTACGCGTTCACAAGCAAGGTCCGGATTTCATTGGAATGACGATCCGTCTCTACTGCGTCTTCTTCCAGTCACCAGTCGTGTTCCACCACCGGTGGGGATTATCGCTGTCATCTAATCCCTTGGAGCGGCTAACCAGGACAGGCTGCACTTTAATGACCGGCTCTTGATAGCTGTGAACCTGAAAGACTGTTTCAACGACCCGGTCCAGAAGAGCCTGATCGTCAGGCAACTCAAAGCTCAGCTCGACAACACCCGGGCGTTTGCGCACCTCCATCTCAGCCCCCGCTGCCGCGCCATCGAGGGGCCGATATCGCTCTACGCCGGCGGCGGACTGATAGGCATTGCTATCATACTTGTCGCCTTGGGTGAGCGGAATTACCTGGCAGACATGCTCCATAATTCGATTGGCATCCTCTTCAGGTGCGAAAACTCGCATTTCAAGCAATCGCTCCATGCGCACGGACGTGGTTTCGAAACCCTGATCCTTCATTGCTCCACCTCTGGTTTGTTGCAACTGAATCCGGCGGTGAACATACCCGATACCTACTGACAACGTCATGTCAGCACTGGGTCATCTTTGCCCCTCGCAGCGCCGACCGACGGTGGTCTGCAGCCGAGGGTGAAGCGGAAGGAGCTTGCGGGAAAGCGGACGTGCGCGCTCGAACTTCCGGTGTCGGGGGTCTTCCGGCCGTGGCCGGCACCAGCTTGGAAAGGGGCGTCCTAGCCAGGGCACTAAATCGCTACGCGACCTTCTAAGTTGGGTCCCCGGGCTGCAGTGTCGCCCTTGGCGGAGCGGCCTTTGCCAGGCCCTCGCCCTCGGTCACGGCGTCGATATAGACGGGCTCGCCCTGGTCCTTGAGGAACCGGACCACGGTCTCGACCTCTTCGTCGGAGATGAAGGCCCCGTGGACCCGGATGAAGCGCCCACCGCCCGCCATGTACAACATGTCGCCCTGCCCCAGAAGTTGCTCGGCGCCGCCCTCGCCCAGAACCGTGCGGCTGTCGATCTTGGATGTCACCTGGAAGCTGATGCGGGTGGGAAAGTTGGCCTTGATGGTACCGGTGATCACGTCGGACGACGGACGTTGGGTCGCCATTACGAGGTGGATCCCAGCCGCTCGGGCCATTTGAGCGATCCTCTGGACGGCGGTTTCCACTTCCTTGCCGGCGGTCAGCATCAAGTCCGCGATCTCGTCGACCACGACGACGATGTGTGGGAGCGGATGCGCAGGACCAGCGGCCGGCTCGCCCGTCTCCGGGTCCGATTCGCCCTGCCCGCCGCCGGACTCCTGTTCGCGCGTTTTCTCTACGCGGGCGTTGTAGCCCGCTATGTTGCGAACGCCGAGTTCCGACATGGCCTGGTAGCGGAACTCCATCTCGCGCACGGTCCAGTCGAGCGCGGCCACGGCCTCGTCCGGATCGGTCACGACGGGCGCCAACAGATGCGGAATGCCGTCAAAGGCCGTCAGCTCCAGCATCTTTGGGTCGATCATGATGAAACGGCATTGGTTCGGAGTCAGCCGGTAGAGCAGCGACAGGATCATGGTGCTGATCCCCACCGACTTGCCCGACCCGGTGGTGCCGGCGACCAGGAGGTGGGGCATGGCGGCCAGGTCGGCCACAACCGGGGCGCCGCCGATGTCCTTGCCCAGGGCCAGAGTCAGGCCGGGCGGGGCATTCGCGTAGTCGTCCGATGCCAACAGCTCGCGAAGCGGCACCATCTCGCGGACCTTGTTCGGGATCTCGATCCCCAGGACTTTGCGCCCCGGAACGGCGGCGACGCGCGCCGAATCCGCGCCCAACGAGCGGGCGATATCATTGGCGAGCCCGACCACCTGAGACGATTTGACGCCGGGTGCGGGCTGGAACTCGTAAAGCGTGACGACCGGCCCCGGCCGTATTTCGACGACCGTGCCTTTGACGCCGAAATCCGCGAGCGCGGATTCCACCAACTCCGCGCCCTGCGTTTGCTCCTTCTTTTGCGAGCCCGCCTTCTTGCCGCCGGTACGATGGGCTGCAAGAAGCTTGAGCGAGGGAAGGCGATAGTCCTTGGCCGGTCCGAAATCAGCGCGCGTGTGGCGCCTTGACTTGTTACGTTTTTCCGCCGCCTTTCCACGGCGCGGCGCGGTCGCCGCGAATGTGACGGGCTGTGACACCTGGTTCTCTGAACCATTCCCAGGACTGCCGGAATCGGCGCGCCCAGCGCGCGGACCGCCCAGCCGATGGAATGCCCCGGTTACCCGGTCCACCCATTGCCCGAGATTTACGCTGCCGCCGAGCGCGACGTGGAGCCCCGCGACCGCGAGCAGGGCTACCAACAGGCCGATCCACTGGACGTCAAGGCCGATCACTGCCGTGGCCTTGGGGATCAGCGCTTCGTACAGCACGTCGCCGATGACGCCGCCATTCAGCACGTTCGTCTGCGGCCAGTCCGAGAACGGCCGCAAGGCGGCAAGGGCAAGGGAGGCCAGGCCCAACACCAGCGGGGCGACGATCAGCAGCTGTCCCGGCCGAGTGAGCTGCCTGCGGGTGCCGAGTTGCCAGCCCCAGCCTACGAACAGCAGGCCAAGCAGCCAGGAGGCAGCCCCCATGCTGCGGTAGAGGTGATCCGCGATCACGGCGCCGGGCCAGCCAATCAGGCTGGACACCGTTGCGCGCCAGCCATCGACGGAACTCGGATCCATCGGATTGTAGCTGGCCAGCGCCGCCATGCCGGTGAGCCCAACGACGATAAGGATGAGACCAATGACCTCAACCCCCCGGCGACCGAGGAATGCGGTCATGCCAGAGGGTGGTACGGCGGGGCTCGCGACTGTGTCTCTAGGGCTTACCATTACGCTCTCCCTAGGCATTTAATAGCGGGGACTAGTTGCTGCTTTATGAAGCCGTACCCCTATTGCAAATGGGCTCTCAGAAGGGGT
>CAMYMY010000380.1 GCA_947259625.1 uncultured Kiloniellales bacterium
GGTGCGCACGGGCTTCGGCACCAACAACGTCGACCACTGCACGCGCCTCTGCCACGCCTCCTCGGTCGCGGCCCTGATGGAGGGCATCGGCTCGGGCGCAGTGACCGCGCCCTTCACGGCGGCCAAGGACGCCGAGTGCATCGTCGTGATCGGCGCGCGGCCGGCGCAGAACCACCCGGTGGCCGCGACCTTCCTCAAGAACGCCGCCAAGCGCGGCGTCAAGCTGATCGTCATGGACCCGCGCGGCCAGGGCCTATCGCGCCACGCCACGCACATGCTCAAGTTCAAGGCGGGACAGGACGTGGCGCTCTTGAACGCGCTCATCTACACGATCGTCGAGGAGGAGCTCTATGACGTGCAGTACGTCCAGGCCCAGACCGAGGGCTTCGAGGCGCTCAAGGAGCGGATCAAGGGCTACGCGCCCGAGAAGATGGCCGAGGTCTGCGGCATACCGGCCGCGACCCTGCGCGAGGTGGCGCGGACCTATGCCACGTCCGAGGCCTCGATCATCTTCTGGGGCATGGGCATTTCGCAGCACGTGCACGGCACGGACAACGCGCGCTGCCTGATCGCGCTGGCGCTGATCACCGGCCAGATCGGCCGGCCCGGCACCGGACTGCACCCCCTGCGCGGCCAGAACAACGTGCAGGGCGCGTCGGACGCGGGGCTGATCCCCTGGGTCTACCCGGACTACCGCTCGGTCGAGGCCGCCGAGGTGCGCGCCGAGTTCGAGGCCTTCTGGGGCACCAGCCTCGACCCGAAGAAGGGCCTGACCGTGGTCGAGATCGTGAACGCCATCCTCGCCGACCAGATCAAGGGCATGTACATCCTGGGCGAGAACCCGGCCATGTCCGACCCGGACCAGTCCCATGCCCGGGCGGCGTTCGCCAAGCTGGAGCACCTGGTGGTGCAGGACATCTTCCTGACCGAGACCGCCTGGCAGGCGGACGTGGTGTTGCCGGCGTCGGCGCACGCCGAGAAGACCGGCACTTTCACCAACACGAACCGCGAGGTGCAGCTGGGCCGCGCCGTGGTGCCGCCGCCCGGCCGGGCGCGCCAGGACTGGGAGCTGGTCCAGGAGATCGCACAGCGCATCGGGCTCGACTGGACCTACGCCGGTCCCGCCGAGGTCTTCGCCGAGATGGCCCAGATCATGCCCTCGCTCGCCAACATCACCTGGGAGCGCCTGGAGCGGGAGAACGCGGTCACCTACCCTTGTCCTGCGCCCGACCAGCCCGGCAGCGAGATCATGTTCGGCGAAGGCTTTCCGACGGCCAGCGGGCGCGGGCGGATCGTTCCGGCCGACCTCACCCCGCCCGACGAGCTGCCGGATCGGGACTACCCCATGGTGCTTACCACCGGTCGTTTGCTCGAGCACTGGCACACCGGGGCCATGACCAGGCGCGCTCGGAACCTGGACGACCTGGAGCCCGAGGCCGTCGCCTGCTTCTCGCCCCAGGACATCGACCGCCTCGCCCTGAGGCCGGGCGCCATGGCCAGGGTCGCCACCCGGCGCGGCGAGATCGCCCTCACCGTGCGCCAGGACCGCGACGTGCCGGAGGGCATGGTCTTCATCCCCTTCTGCTTCGCCGAGGCCGCCGCCAACCTGCTGACCAACCCGCAGCTCGATCCCTATGGCAAGATCCCCGAGTTCAAGTTCTGCGCCGCCAGGGTCGAGCCGGTCAAAGCCGCGGCGGAATAAGCGCCGACACCGGGCCGGCAGGGTGCGACCCATGATCCGGAGGGGAATCCCGGCGGCAGCCTCCGTGCTTTTGCTCTGGTTCGGTGTCGCCGCCACTGGATGCGTCCGGGAGGATACCGGCGTCGCCGCCCGCGCCCTGCTCCAGGCAGCCGCCGAAGGCAACGAGGACCTCGCGCATTTTGCCCTCGAGAGGGGGGCCGATGTCGAGATGCGCGACCCCCAGGGCGACACCCCCCTGCTGATCGCCGCGCGCCGGGGCCAGCGGAGCGTTGCCGTGATCCTTCTGGAGGCCGGCGCCGATGCCGAGGCGCGCGGTGGGCGCGACGGAAACACGCCGCTGATCAACGCCTCCTTCGACCCGCGCGGTTTCGGCCTCGTGGCGGAACTGCTGGCGCGCGGTGCCGCGGCCGATGCGCGCTCGGCCAAGACCGGCATGACCGCGCTGATGGCGGCGGCCAGCCGCGGCAACGCGCCCGCGCTTCACCTGCTGTTGGCGGAGGGCGCCGGGCTGGAGACGGCCGGCGCGGAGGGGTATCGGGCGCTGCACTTCGCCGCCCTCACAGGCGGGGCGGCGGCGACGCGCGTGCTGCTCGAAGGCGGCGCCGAGGTCGGAGCGACCGCCGCCGACGGCGAAACCGCGCTGAGCGCCGCGGCCGGTGGGGACGATCTGCGGTCGATGGAGCTCCTGCTCGACGCGGGCGCCGCACCCGGCCAGCCCGGCCGCGGCGGCCTGCCACCCCTGCACCGCGCGGCGCGGAACGGCAACCCCGGGGCCGTTCGCCTCTTGCTGGAGCGCGGCGCGGACCCGAACCTGACAGAGAGCGAAACCGGCAACACCGCCCTCATGCTGGCAGCCAACCGGGGGTCCCTGGACATCCTGCACCTACTCCTGGCCCAGGGCGCACGGGTCGACATCGTAGCCAAGGATGGCTGGACAGCGCTGGAGGCGGCCGAGATGATCGGCGACGACGAGGCCGCCGCGCTGCTGAGGACGGCCGGCGCCCGCGAGTAGGAACGCCCTAGCAGGCGGCTGAAGAAATCCGCGCCGACCCGTTGCCTTCGCACTATTTCAGCAACCTGCTAGAGACGCACGTTGGCCGTAGAGTAGACGTCGGCCGAATCCCAGCCGAGCTGGGTGAAGATCACTGCGGTGACGACCGCGATGATGATGGCTGCGGCGCAGCTTGCGATGAAAGCTTTCATATCAACACGTCCTCCAGACAGATAACGACTTCCAAGAAGACCGCCGTATGCGACGCTTCCGGCGCCGGCCGGCTGTCTTCGGTTATTCCGCAGGGCCCGTGACCCGCTTCAAATAGGCGATCAGCTCGGCACGCTCCCGCGCGTCGGGCATGTGCTGGAGCGGCATCTTGGATCCGGGCGTATAGGCCGCGGGGCCCTCCCGGAACAGCGCGTCTATGGTCTTCTCGTTCCAGACCACGCCGCTCTGCTTCAGGCCCTCGGAATACCTGTAGCCGGCGACCGACCCGGCCCGGCGTCCGAACAGGCCGTAAAGCGTCGGACCGGCCTTGTTGCGCCCGTCGGGGGTCACGGTGTGGCAGACGACACACCTGGCGAAGAGCTTCGCGCCCGGGCCGTCAGGCAAGACCGCCAGAGGCAAGGTGATGCGCCGCTCGCCGCTGGTACCGATCTCCTCGCCCCTCTCCAGATCCCACACGCGGACCACTTCGTCCGACCCCGCAGACAGCAGCCGCCGGCCGTCGGGCGTGAAGGCGAGCGACCAGATCGGCGCGTCGTGCCCGTAGTATGCCCTTATGAAGTGACCGCTCTCCAAGTTCCACAGCAGCACAGTCCGATCCAGGCCGCCCGAGGCGGCGAAGCGCCCGTCGGGGGACACGGCGACACCGAAGATCGGTCCTTCGTGCCCAACCAGAGAGGCGGTTTCCTCGCCGCTCTCCAGGCTCCAGACGTGCAGGGTCTCGTCCACGCCGACCGACACGGCGCGCCGGCCGTCGGGCGTGAAGGCCACCGAATTGACACCGAAATCGTGGCCGGTCAGCGTCCGGATCGGCGTCCCGTCGGCAACCCGCCAAAGTTTCAGGGTCGCGTCGTAGCTGCCGCTCAGCAGTTTGGTTCCGTCGGGCGAGAAGGCCACCGCATTGAC
>CAMYMY010000381.1 GCA_947259625.1 uncultured Kiloniellales bacterium
GAAGGCGTCGGCGCGACCAGCCAGCCGGTAGAGCTCGGCGGCATTGGGGTCCGGATGGTCCTCGCCCCGGGCGCGCAAGGCCGGGTCGAGCGTCGGCAGCGGAGTCTCGCAGAGGTCGAGCAGCCGGACCTGCGCGCCCTGGTCCTCCAGGGCCTGGCCGATGTCCCGGGCCAGGCCCCGGGTATAGGACACGGCGCGCGGGCTGCCGGCCAGGATCAGGATCTCGGGCGGGGCGGTCATGGATCATGAGTAACCGGCGGCAAAGCCCGGTGCAACGCCGGCGTTGTTTCCTATATAACAGCGCACCACCGGTACGATCCGCCGCTTTCCGCTTGCAAGGAACACCCATGACCGCCACAGACGATGCGCTCAACCTGCTCGACGGCCTGATCGCGAAAGCCAAGGCCGCCGGCGCGGACGCCGCCGACGCGCTGCTCGCGCATTCCGTTGCGCTCTCCCATGCCCAGCGCCTGGGCGAGCTCGAACGCCTGGAGCGGGAGGAAAGCCAAGACCTCGGCCTCAGGGTCTTCGTCGGGCGGCGCCAGGCGATCGTGTCCTCCTCGGACAATGCGCCGGCCGCCCTCGACGAGTTGGTGGACCGCGCGCTGGCCATGGCGCGCTCGGTGCCGGAGGACCCGCACTGCGGCCTGGCCGACCCGGCCGAGCTGGCCAAGGCCCCGCCGCAGCTGGACATCTGCGACGACATCGAGCCGGCGGCCGAGACCTTGATCGAACGCGCCAAGGCCTGCGAGGACGCGGCGCGGGCGGTCTCCGGCATCACGAACTCGGAGGGCGCCGAGGCCGGCTGGTCGCTCTCGCGCATCGCGCTGGCCGCCTCCAACGGCTTTGCCGGCGGCTACGCCGTCTCGCGCCATTCGCTGGGCGTCTCGGTGCTGGCCGGCGAGGGCCTGGACATGGAGCGCGACTACGAGTTCTCCACCCAGGTCTACGGCGCCGACCTGGAGGACCCGGCCGAGGTCGGCCGCAAGGCCGCGGAGCGCACGCTGCGCCGCCTGGGCGCCCGCAAGGCCGCGACCGGCCGCGTGCCCGTGGTCTTCGACCCGCGCGTGGCCGGCGGCCTGATCGGTCACCTGGCCGGGGCCATCAACGGCGTCGCGGTCGCCCGCGGCACGTCCTTCCTGAAGGACAAGCTGGGCGAGCGGATCTTCGCGTCGGGCATCACCATCGTCGACGACCCGCACCGCCCGCGCGGCCTGCGCTCCAAGCCCTTCGACGGCGAGGGGGTCGCGAACGGGCGGCTCGACGTCGTCGCGGACGGGCGGCTCACCACCTGGATCCTCGACCTGGCCTCGGCCCGCCAGCTCGGCCTAAAGACCGTCGGCCGGGCCGCGCGGGGCACCTCCTCGCCGCCGGGGCCCGCGACCACGAACCTCTATATGGAGCCGGGACCGCTCAGTCCCGCCGAGCTGATGGCCGACATCAAGCAGGGGTTCTACGTCACCGAGATGATGGGCATGGGGGTCAACGGCGTGACCGGCGACTACAGCCGCGGTGCGGCCGGCTTCTGGATCGAGAACGGCGAACTTTCCTACCCGGTGAGCGAGATGACCGTCGCCGGCAACCTGAAGGACATGTTCCCCGAGATCACGCCGGCCAAGGACCTGGAGTTCCGCTACGGCACCAACGCCCCGACCCTCCGCGTCGAGGGCATGACCGTGGCCGGCGCCTGAGAGTCCGACTCAAAATGAAGCGCGTAATATCAATGAGTAACGAACCCTCCTTGTCATCGCCGGGCTTGACCCGGCGATCCAGAACAGTGTCTGCGGCCGGCAATTCCTAGATGGCCGGATCAAGTCCGGCCATGACTATCTATCGCGTGATATAGCTAACGCATTGAGCCGCTTTCGCTCTTCGTGGTTCGGGCTTTGAGTCGGGCCGGTCACCGAACTTGCGGCGCCACGTCTGGCGGCATCACGATTCTCAAGGCCCCGGGCAGCACGCGAACCGAGACCGGCAAGCGGGCGATGATGTCACCGTCGCCCTGCGCCGGGTCGCCTTCCGGTCCCTCGATCCGCACCTCGCGCGCCGGCAGCACCCGGTAGTCGGGCAGGCGCCCCAGCCGCCCGAGGCCGAGCGCCGCCGCATAGCGCAGCGCGTTCCAGGCGCCGGGACGGGCGAACAGGCAGACCTGGAACAGAGGGTCTTCGAGCCGTGCCTCGGGGGCACAGACGAAACGTCCGCCGTAGAAATGCCCCTTGGCGACGATCACCCAAGCGGCCGAATGGCTCACGCCATCGAGACTCACGCGGTACTCGGGAAAATCGAAGCGCCGCAGCAAGCGGGCCGCCTCCCAGAGATAGGCGCCCTTGCCGACCCGCCGCTTCAGGCCCTCGTCCACGCCGTCCACGACTTGCGCGTCGAAGCCGACCCCGAGCATGACGCTGAACAGACGGTCGTTCGCCTGCCCCAGGGCGACCGGCCGCGCCGGCCCTTGGGCGATCGTCCGGGCCAGCGCCGCGGGGTTCGGGTCGAGGCCGATCTCCGCCGCCAGGACGTTCGCGGTACCGAGCGGCAGCACGGCGAGCGGCAGGCTCCCACCCCGCGCGCCACCTGGACCGCCGGGGCCGGCCAACCCGTTGACCACCTCGTTGACCGTGCCGTCGCCGCCCGCCGCGACGATCAGGTCGATAGCCCCGGGGTCCGCGGCCCGCGCCATGGCCTCCGCGTCGCCGGGCGCGGCGGTCTGGCGCAGATCCAGCCGGCACCCCCTCGCGCGCAGCGCCGCCAGCACCGCCTCGAAACAGCGCCTGCGCCGGCGACCGGCCGTGGGGTTGTAGATGACCAGAAGGCGGCGCGGCCGGACACCCTTGTCACCGCCGAAGGTCGCTGCGGTACGCTCGCTCATGGCGACACTCTAGAACAGGGCGCACGGCGCGACGATCACCATGACGTCGACTGGGCGCCGAGGCGGAGCCGGCCCGCTGACCCTAGCCCGGAGCCGAGTCGGCAATGGCAGGAACCGCGTCTGTTCGAAGAGGGCACGACGGCCGAAGCGCTGCGCAGCGACGCAGGTCCTCAGGCGCAGTTCCGGAGGATATCTCGCATCTTGGTGGCGGCGACGGGCTTGAACAGGACGCCCAGCGCTCCCTGGTCGGCCGCCTGGTTGAGGAGCTGGTCGACGCTGTAGCCGGTCACCATGAAGACCTTGGTCCCGGGCCGCAGCTCGTTGATCTTGCGCAGGCAGTCGACGCCGTTCATCTCCGGCATGACGACATCCAGGAAGGCGATGTCGAAGGCCTGGTCTTCCAAGTGGCGCACGGCCTCTTGACCGGAGTGCGCCAGCGCGACCTCATGGCCGTCGAACTCGAGTATGTCGGCGAGGCTTTCGGCGACGTCCACGTCGTCGTCGACCACGAGAATCTTCAATGCCTTGGCCATCAGGCCGCTTCCTCCTGCTGGTTTTCGACCGGAAGCCAGAGCACGACCGTCGTGCCGTGGCCCGCTTCGCTCGAGACTTCCATCCCACCGCCGTGCTGCTCCATGATCTGCTTGATCGTCGGCATGCCGAGGCCGACCCCGAAACCCTTGGTGGAGAACAGCGGCTCGAAGGCCTTTTCCAGGACCTCCGGCGTCATGCCCGGCCCGTTGTCGATGAATCCGCCTGGCAGGCGTTGTCGAAGACATTGATTACGGCGCGGCGCAGTTGGTCGGCATCGAAGGCGAGTTCCAGCCCGGGGGTCCCAAGCTCCTCGCACAGGGCGATTCCTTCGGGGACGGTTTGCTCGGTGAGGACATCCGCCAGCCAGGCGTCGAGCGGCGTTGGCCGCGCCGTCAGGGTCCTCTTCCGCGTGTAGTCGAGCAGCTCGTTCACGATCCTGTCACACCGCGAGATGTTGCGTTCCGTGCGGGTGAGCATCCGCTCCAGGCCGAGACCCCTGTCTTGGGTTTTCTCGCCGACCAGAAAGACGGAGTTGCGGATCGCGCCCAGTGGGTTGCGGAGCTCGTGGGCCACCGTCGCCGTCACTTGGCCGAGGGCGGACAGGCGCTCGGCCTGCAGCAGTCCTTCCTGGGCCGCCTTCAGTTCTGCCGTGCGCACGATGACGCGCTGTTCGAGGTCATTGTTCAATGAGGTGATCGACGCGTTCGCCGTCTGCAACTCGGCGCGCGACGTCTGGAGGTCGGCCAGCACACGGTTCAGTGCGCGCAGGGGAAGGGTTCGCAGGGCTAAATAGACGGCGATGCTGAGCAGCACGCCGATCGCGCCGACAAACACGGTTTGCCTGATCAACGGCCACAGGCTGTAGGAGATCTCGACGGCGCCGACGACGTCGGCCCCATCGCTCACCTTGAAGATACCGGTCAGAGAGGGGTATCCGGGGGACGTGCCGAAGGCGGCGATCAGATCCCCCTCGTCGGAGATGATCCGACGGTGCGAGTTGCGGAGGTAGGCCGGCCCATAGGACAGCAGTTCATCGAGCCTGTGGGACTGCCAGCGCCAGTGGTCGGGATGAGAGTAGACGAACTTGCTGACAGCACCGGCGGTTTGTTGGGCTTCCAGGTTGATCTGTCGCTGCTCGGACGTGTAGGCGGCAAAGAAATAGACCCCTACAATCGTGACGGCGGTCACCGCGGCGACCAGCAGGGCGACCGCCGTGGTCGTCTTGACGAGGCCCCGATGTGCCGCCACCAGCATGGATCAGGCCGTTCAGCCGCTGACCGGCAGATGCCCGGTGCGACGCAGCACGCTTTGCCCGGCGGGCGAGCGTACGAAGGCGAGGAAGCTTCGGACCAGCTCGCTGGGCTTGGGGCTCGTGACAAGATAGAACGATTTGGTCATCGGATAGGAGCCGTCCGCGATGGCCTCGGCGGTTGGTGCCACGCCATTGAAGGCCAGCGCCTTCAAACGGCGTCGTTCGCTGACGATCAAGGACAGCGCCGCGGTGCCGATGGCGCCGTCCAGCGTTTCGAGCAGCTCCGCAGACTCCTGGTCCGTATGGGCGACCGGGATGGCGACGTTTTCTTTCCGGTCTTCCAACACCCTGCCCATGCCGGGAACATGCTGCTTGATGACCTTGGTGTCGGTCTCGCCGTCAGGACGCAGGACGAGGCGGGCGGGCGTTCCGTCCGGCCAGTTGCCCCGCCGGCCAGAATAGATATCCAGAATCTGTCCCGTCGTCACTTCGGTGGCAGGATTGCGCGTCGATACGGCGAATACGATCGGTGTGGTGCCGTAGATGGTCGCCGTGGCCCCCGCCGCTCGCTCCTTGTCCTTGGGCGGCCTTGAGCTGACGGCGAGATCGATGCCGCCGCCGAGCAGCGCCTTGATGCCGCCGGAGCTGCCTAGACTCGGCGCCACGTTAGCCGTTAGACCTGGACGGACTTCGGCGAAGGCATCGAGCAGCAGCCGCATCGTGCCCAGGGCCGCGCCCGTCCCGCCGACCTCCAGTTGCTCGCCGGCGCGGGCCGCGTTGGGCGCAGAGAGGCCCAGGGCCGCGGTTACAACCAAGGCTGCCCAGGATCGTGTGTTAATGCACATCGTCACCAGCTTGCCCTCCGCAAAGCATAGAGACCGTGAGTCGAGCTAACCTGCTTGTGCCGTGGGGGCCCGCCTGCCCCCACCCGTCTCAGACCTTATTGAACTAGGTGATAATATCTAGGCATTAAAGGTTAACAAGGTGCCAATGCGACGCGTCATAGATACCGGCGGCCGGATATGACCGGCCCGGACGCCAACGCCACGCCTGGCGGGGCGCCGGTGTGCCTTGGTCCCGGGTTCGCCGCCATGCTATCGTCTGGGGGCCAATCACGGGGATTTGAAACGGCTCTTGGCCACGGATAACAAGACCTCCAGGACGATTCGGCTCGACGCGACGACACGGTCGCTGGTCGCGCGGTTGCTCGGCGCCTATGTCCGGCCGCATCTGGCGCGTATCGCCGCGGCCCTGGTCTGCATGGCCGTCGTCGCTGTCTGCACCGCCGGCTTCACGCAGCTGATCAAGCCGATCATCGACGACATCTTCGTCGCCAGGGAGGCCGCGATGCTGTGGCCCATCGCGTTGATCGCGCTCGCCGTCTTCGTCGCCAAAGGCCTCGCCGCCTATGGCCAGGCGGTCCTGATGAGCTTCGTCGGCCTGCGCATCGTCGCCGAGCTGCAGCTCGACCTGTTCCGGCGCCTGATGGGGGCGGATCTGGCGTTCTTCCACGAGCACGCGCCGGGCAAGCTGATCGCCCGCTTCATCAACGACGTCAATCTGCTGCGCGGCGCGGTGTCGAACACGCTGACCGGCCTGGGCAAGGACGCGCTCACCGCCGCGGCCCTGGCCGGCGTGATGGTCTACGAGGACTGGCTGCTGGCACTGATCGCGTCCTTCGCCTTCCCGGCCGCGATCCTGCCGATCGTGCGCATCGGCGCGCGCATGCGCCGGGTCTCGGGCAGCACGCAGGCGCGGGTCGGACGCCTGACCACCCTGCTGGACGAGACCTTCCAGGGCTTTCGCCACGTCAAGGCCTACGGCATGGAGGCCTACGAGACCGATCGCGCCCGGCAGGCCATCGACGAGGTCTTCCGGCTCAACCTCAAGGGCGCCAGGACGCGCGGCGCCCTGCATCCGATCATGGAGCTGCTGGGCGGGCTGGCGATCGTCGCCGTGATCGTCTACGGCGGCCAGCAGGTGATCGGCGGCGTCAAGGAGCCGGGCTCCTTCTTCGCCTTCATCTTCGCCCTGCTGCTCGCCTACGAACCGGTCAAGCGCCTGGCCAGGCTCAACGCCAACCTGCAGGAGGCGCTGGCCGCCGCCCAACGGGTGTTTGCGCTGATGGACCGGGAGCCCGAAATCCGCGAGGCGCCCGACGCCCGCGCGCTGCAGGTGGCCGGCGGCGCGATCGAATTCCAAGGCGTCGCCTTCGCCTACGGCGAGGGCAAATCGGCCCTGCACGGCATCGACCTGGCGGTGCCGGCCGGCGCCACCGTGGCCCTGGTCGGCCCCTCGGGCGCCGGCAAGTCGACCCTGCTCAACCTGATCCCGCGCTTCTACGACCCCGACCGGGGCCGGGTGACCATCGACGGCCAGGACCTGCGCGAGGTCACCTTCGAGAGCCTGCGCGGCTCCATCGCCCTGGTCAGCCAGGAGATCCTGCTGTTCGACGACAGCGTGGGCGCCAACATCGCCTACGGCCGGCCCGAAGCCGGCCAGGGGGAGATCGAGGAGGCGGCCCGCCACGCCGGCGCCCACGACTTCATAGCCGCACTGCCCGCGGGTTACGACACCCTGGTCGGGCCGCGGGGCGCCAGGGTTTCCGGCGGCGAACGCCAGCGCATCGCGATCGCCCGGGCCATGCTGAAGA
>CAMYMY010000382.1 GCA_947259625.1 uncultured Kiloniellales bacterium
GCGGGCTGCTGGCCGATCACGGTACCCCTGCGGGCGTTGTCATCGGCTCTTTCCGTGACCTGGCCCAGGCGAAGCTGCGACTGTTTGAGCCTCGCGCGGGCCTGTTCGAGGGGCAGGCCGCGCAGTTTCGGCACGTTGGCTCCGGCGACCGGCTGGTTCGGCTGCCGCCGGGCGATCACTAGGTCGACCGCGGTGCCGGGCCGGACCCGGGTTCTGGGCGCGGGCTGCTGGCCGATCACGGTACCCCTGCGGGCGTTGTCATCGGCTCTTTCCGTGACCTGGCCCAGGCGAAGCTGCGCCTGGTCCAATCTGGCACGGGCCTGCTCGAGGGGCAGGCCGCGCAGCTTGGGCACGTTGGCCCCGGCGACCGGCTGGTTGGCCTCGGCCCGGGCGATCACTATGTTGACGGTGCTGCCGGGCTCCACCCGACGCGTCGCGGAGGGACGCTGCCGGATCACGGTGCCTGCGGGCGCGCGGTCGGTAAAGCGTTCGGTGACCTCGCCCAGGCGAAGGTCGGCGCGTCTGAGCTCACGCCGGACCTTCTTGAGCCTGAGGCCCTGAAGCTCCGGAACCGAGGTCAGATCCGGCGGCGGGGCGGCATCTGGCAGGGCGCGCGCGGCGATCACGACGTCCACATGGCTGCCCCTGGGCGCCCGGGTATAGGGTTCCGGGTCCTGCCAGAGAACCGATCGCGGCGGAGCGTAGCGGTCCCTCTCCTTGGCCACGTGGCCCAGCCGGTAGCCGGCGTGCTCGAGCTCTGCCCGGGCGCGGTCCAGCGCCAGGCCCTCGACCGAAGGTACCAGCGGCACCTGGGGCTGGGGCTGCACGTAAGGCCGCTGTTGCTCGACGACCGTGACGCAGGCCGAGAGAGCGACCGCCACCAAAAGGAATGCGAACCAAGTGGTCGCTTGTGTCCAACGCGAAGGTCCCGTCATGATCTACCCCTGAACATTATTACCTGAAAATCCAATACGTCCGGCCAGCCGGATTAAGCCCGACGGATATATCCGATGATGTCTGGCACGTTCATCGAACCTCTCGACTTGCCACGGTCGTCCACGAGCGAAATTGGCTCATGACCATGGTACGGCAAGGCCGACCGACCCATCCCCGAGGAGAGTCCGGCCGAGTCATCCGAGGCAGAATGCTCCAAAATTACTACCGACTGGTTACGCGACAGGCAAGAACCGCGGCCTTGCCGTCGGCCGTCAAACCGCCGGGTTCGTTTCCTGGATGAGTTCGAAGAAGGCGCGCACGACGCGCACCGGCCTGCGGTCCTCGAGGCAGGCGGCGGACTCGACGGCCTCCAGATCCGCATCGCGCACGGCCAGCGCGTGCAGGCGCGGGTCGCGGCCGAATTCGCTCTCGAAGACCGCGCCGATGCCGAGGCCCGCGGCCACCGCCTCGCGCACCGCCTCGCGGCTGCCGATCTCCAGGATTTCGCCCGGCGCCACCTCGGCCGCCGCAATCGCCCGCTCGAAGATGGCCCGCGTGATCGAGCCCTGCTCGCGCAGCACCAGCCGCTGGTTGGCCAACTCGGCCAGCCGGATGCTGCGGCGCCGGGCCCAGGGATGGCCCCGCTCGACGAAGACCACCAGGCGGTCCCTGCGGAAGGGCAGGGCGTAGAGCCGCCGGTCGGCCTTGAGGTCGGCCAGAACCGCCACCTCGCTGCGCCGTTCGAAGAGGTCGTGCAGCACCTTCTCCGAGTTGCCGAAGCTGAGCGAGAGCTGGATGCCCGGATGGCGCCGGTTGAAGGCGGCGAGCAGGGGGATCACGTGGTAGGGCGCGTCGGCCCCGACCCGCAGCTGGCCGCCAGTCAGGCTGCGCGCCGCCGAGAGCAGCTGCTCCGCCTCGGCCTCGACCGCGTAGAGCCGGCGGGTGACGTCGAGCAGCCCGCGGCCCAGCCCGGTCAGCTCGACGCCCCGTCCCCGTCGCTCGAACAGCCGCACGCCGTAGCTCTCCTCTAGCGCCTTGACTTGGCCCGAGAGGGTCGGCTGGGTCACGTGGAGAGTCTCGGAGGCCCGGGTATAGCTGCCCGCGGTCGCGACCGCATGGAAGGCCCGAAGCTGTGCGAAATTCATCGATATAACCTATAATAGATATAAAGAATATCGATTTGATTTATATTAACGACCGTTCCCATAGTGCGCAACCGTCCACCGCATGACGACGAGGGGACACCCATCATGACCACCGCACCTTCCGTTTCGCCGACCGGCGACCCCTGGCTGCTGACACCCGGCCCGCTGACCACATCGCCAGGTATCAAAGAGGCCATGCTGCACGACTACGGCTCGCGCGATACGCGTTTCATCGCGGTCAACCGGCGGGTCCGCGAGCGGCTGGTCGAGATCGTGAACGGCGACGACGGTCTCGTCTGCGTGCCGCTCCAGGGCAGCGGCACCTTCGTGGTCGAGGCCATGATGGGCAACTTTGTGCCGCCCCACGGCAAGGTCCTGGTCCTGGTGAACGGCGCCTACGGCAAGCGGATTGCCCGGATCTGCGAGTACTACGGCCGGGCCACGGTGATCCAGGAAACGCCCGAGGACACGCCGGTCGATCCCCAAGCGCTCGATGCCGCACTGGCTGCCGACAGCGATATAAGCCATGTCGCCGTGGTCCACTGCGAGACGACCTCGGGTATCCTCAACCCGCTCCAGGCCGTGGCCGAAGTGACGGCCAAGCGCGGCCGCGGCCTCTTGATCGACGCCATGAGCGCCTTCGGGGCAATCCCGTTGGACGCGCGCGCGGTGCCCTTCGACGCTGTGGTGGCCTCGTCCAACAAATGCCTGGAAGGCGTGCCCGGCATGGGTTTCTGCATCGCGCGCAAGGAGGCGCTGGAGCGGACCAAGGGCAACAGCCCTTCGCTCAGCCTCGATCTCTACGACCAATGGGTTTCGATGGAACAGAACGGCCAGTGGCGCTTCACGCCGCCGACCCACTGCATCCTCGCTTTCGACCGGGCACTCGAGGAGTTCAAGGCCGAGGGCGGTGTCGCGGGACGCGGCGCGCGCTACGCCCGGAACTGTCGGATCCTGATCGAGGGCATGCGCGCGCTCGGCTTTCGCACGCTTTTACCCGACGCGCTGCAGGCGCCGGTCATCGTAACATTTCACAAGCCGGTCGATCCGAAGTTCGACTTCGAGGCCTTCTACGACCGGCTGCGCCGGAGCGGTTATGTCATTTATCCGGGCAAGCTGACCGTCGCCGACAGCTTTCGCATCGGCTGCATCGGCCGCCTGGGACCCGAACAGATGGAAGGCGCGCTCGCCGCCATCCGCGAGACGCTCGGCGAAATGGGCGTGGCCAACTGTATGCCGGCGGCCGCCTGAGGCCGGCGGAAGGCGGGCCTATCGGCCCGGCGAAGCAAACGCGAAGAAATAGGGAGCCGGCCCGGTACCCGCGGGACAATTCCATAGGAGGACATGATGAGTCTGCGTTCGGATTACGTTTACACCAGAAGCTACAGGGGCAAGGTCAAGGGGATCGTTCTGGATTGGAGCGGCACCACCGCTGACGCCTATGTGCTGGCTCCTGCCGTGGTTTTCGTCGACGTGTTCGGGAAGCACGGCGTCGAGATCTCCATGCTCGAGGCCCGGGGTCCCATGGGGCTCAGGAAGGACCTTCACATCAAGGCGCTGACCGAGGTGCCTGAGATCCGCGAACGCTGGAAGGCGGTCCACGGCAAGGACCCGGATCAGGGCGACATCGACCGCATGTTCGCCGACTTCGTCCCGATGCAGCTCGAGTGTCTGCGCCAGTATACGTCGCTACTGCCCGGCGTGGCCGAGACCACGCA
>CAMYMY010000383.1 GCA_947259625.1 uncultured Kiloniellales bacterium
GCCGCGGCGCCTCATAAACATCCGAAACCTCGAGGCCCAGCGCGGCGAGAGCCCGATGGCGCACGATGTCGTCACGATCGCGGCCGGCTTTGGCAGCGGCAATCTGTAACCCCGGCATGAGGGTGTCTCTATCGAGATGTACCGGAGCAGCTTGGACCGACAAGACCAAGACCGACGCGGACACAAGCAAGGCTGTCCGCCTTACGCGGATTTGCGGTTTGAACTTCATGACACTTCCTCCGGTTAGTAATTCCCTAGGCCGCCCCCGCTCGGCTCAGTTTCCCCCAGAGCGCGATCGGGCTCTCTGTTCCCACAACAGCCACCGGCGTCCCGGGAAACAGAATCAATTTGGCCAGCATTCGTCAGACATTTATTACACATTTTATGAGCTTGAATACAATTATCCCTAATTGTCATTGACCTCGGTCATAGTATGGTTAATTTCCCGATTGGGAATCCATTGACGATCTCGACCTGTTCTCCTAGGTCCCGACCGCATTTTCCGGTCTGGAGATCGCGCCCGCTCCCCCTCGGGGGCCATTGCCGGTGCGCCGGTTGTCTACGAGGCCACTGAAGGTCCATGTTCGCCTTGGCCAAGATCCGGGTCCGCCCGGTGGCTCGGAACAAACCGGCGGCCGGCGTCTTGGCCGCCGCCATCGTATGCGGCCTGTCCAACGTCGCTTTAGGGGAGCCCTTCGCGGCGGAGGCTCAGCCTCGGCTCCAGACGCCGGCCGGTCCGGCGCGCTCGATTGCCGAGGCTACCCCGGGCAGCACCGAGTCTCTGCCGGCCAATGCCACCCTGGCCCGGGCGATGTCCGAGCGGCGCATCGTGAACGCGCACGAGCACATCCAGTCCGCCCGGGAGGTCGGCAAGCTGAGAACCGTCATGGACGAGCTCGGCATCGGCAAGACACTGCTGTTCGGGTCTTCGCGGTTCACGATCACCTTGAATCCGGAACATGGATTCACCCGCTACGACCAGAACAACGCGGCGATCATGCGCATATACGAAGCGGATCCCGAGCGCTTCGCGGCCTGGCCCACGTTGGATCCGAGGGATCCCGACAAGCTGGCGAAGATCCGGAAGCTGGTCACGCAGGGGGCCAAAGGGGTCAAGCTCTATCTCGGCCATGGCTACGTCGACAAGCGGACCAACGCCTACCTGTTTCATGCGACGGCGATGGACGATCCGGCCATGCTGCCGTTCTATGCCTGGTGCCAGGAGAACTTCGTTCCCATCATGTACCACGTGAACCCCTACAAGCCGGGCTTCGCCGAGGAGTTCATCGCCGTCCTGAGGCGGTTCCCGGACCTCAAGGTAATCGCCCCGCATTTCATCCTCTCCTCGATCAAGTCCTCCCGGCTGCGGGAGTTCCTCGACACCTTTCCGAACCTCTACTCCGACATCAGCTTCGGACACGACGATTTCCTGATCGCGGGGCTCAAGCGCATCTCCAGGAAGCCCGGGAAGTTCAAACGGCTGTTCCGCGCCTACCCGGACCGGTTCATGTTCGGCACGGACCTGGTCGTCACCGAGCATCCGCGCAAATCGGCCGCATGGATGAGCGCGCGCGTCCGGGCCTACCTCGGCATGCTCGCCGCGGAGTCCTACGAGGTGGAGTTCCTGCCGGGCAGACGGCTCAGGGGTCTGGCCCTGAGCGGCGAGGCCCTAGAGCGGATCCTCTACCGCAACTACGAGGACTTCATGGCCGCCCGGCCTCGCGGCACCGGAATCACGCGCGCCATCGACTGGTCGAACATGGGCGTCGCCAAGACCGGCCGGAAACCGGGCACCACGATCCCCCCGCCGCCCGCCGGCGCGCAGTAGGACCCACCCGGCGCGGGCGTAGCTACTGCATCTGCCAGACGGCGGGGACGCTGCCGACCGAGCCCGGGGGCGTGATTACGATCGCGGCCGAAACGGGCCCTGTACCGGCACCGCCACCTGATGATCGGAAAAGAAACGGGGGGCGCCGGGCCCCCGTCTCTCCTCGTCGCGCGGGTGTCGTGGGGTCAGCCGACCCACACTTTGTTGAGTTGGTGGTAGATGGTCGGGTGCATCTGGAAGCCGTGCACCTTCTTGCTGCCCGCCGTGAAAACCGAGCGCCACAGCGGTTGGCTGATGACGGCGTCGTCCTGCAGGATCTTCTCGACCGTCTCCATCTTCTTGCGCCGCTCGGCGACGTCGAGCGTGCCGCCCGCGTCGTCCAGCGCCTTGTCGAAGTCCGGATTAGCGTAGTTGCTCTCGTTCCAGGGCACGCCCGAACGGTAGCCGAGGTTCAGTACCATGACGCCCAGCGGCCGGTGGGTCCAGCCGGTCATGCCGAAGGGCGTCTTGTCCCAGACTTCCCAGTAGCGGCTGCCCGGCATCACGTTGATGGTGACGTCGATGCCGGCCTGCTTCCACATCTGCACCATGGCCTGGACGGCGTCGACCTCCCACTTCTGGTCGTTGTTGGTGTCGATGGAGAGGCCCGTGGGACTGCCGGCCGCCTTGTAGAGCGCCCTGGCCTTCTCGATGTCCGGCTTCATTTTCGGCAGCTGGAAGAACTCGGGGTGGATCGGCGAGACGTGATGGTCCTCCGCCGCCACGCCCCTGCCCCGGTAGGCCAGCTCGAGCACCCTTTCGTGGTCGATGCAAGCCTGCAGCGCCTGCCTGAGCTGCTTGTTCTCGTAAGGTTTCTCGCTGACCCGCATGCGCGCCACGGCGGTCTGCGCGGTTACCGCCTCGAACAGCTGGGCGTTCGGCAGGTTCTTGACCACGTCGAGCTGGTCGACGTAGAGCTCGTAGATCAGATCGACCTGCCCGGAAGCCAAGGCCGCCACGTGCGCGGCGCGCTCGTCACCCATCTCGATGTACTGGATCTGGTCGAGGCTCACGTCGCCACCCCAGTAGCCCTTGCGCTTGCTCAGAACCGCGATGTCGCCGACCCCGAACTTGGTCAGCTCGTAAGGGCCGGTGCCGATCGGGTTCTTGGACAGGTCGCCGCCCTCCTCGGAGAAGCGCCGGTGAACGATGGCGGTCGGGTAGTTGTACAGGTTCTCCGGGATCGACAGCTCCGGCCGGTTCAGGTGCAGCCGGACGGTATGGTCGTCGACCTTCTCGACGGCACCCGACGTCATCGTCTTCTTACCGTCCGAGGTTTCGTCGGTCATGGCGCTGAACAGCCCGATGTTCGACGAGCCCGTGGTCGGATCCAGCCAGCGTTCGAAGTTGAAGACGACGTCGTCGGCGCCGAAGTCGTCGCCGTTGCTCCACTTGACGCCCTTGCGCAGGTTCAAGGTCCAAGTCTTGAGGTCGTCCGAGGCCTCCCAGCTCTCCGCCAGGTAGGGCCGGGTGATGTTGTCGGGACCGGTGATGGTCAGGTACTCGACGACCTGCCGGGAGACGTTGGACTTCGGAATCCAGTCGAAGGTCGACGGATCCGTCATCTCCTGGACCCGCGTGGCGACCTTGAGCACGCCACCCTTGCCGGTCGCCGCCTGCGCGGCCGGCGCGAAGGGTTTGCCGGTGATCTTGCCGGCCATGGCATAGGCCGCCCCGGCGGAGAGGCCGAGCATCGTAGCCGTGTGCAGGAACTCGCGGCGGGTAACGTTCTCCCGCCTGAGCTCCTCGGCGAGCTCGGGAATGTAGGGATGCGGATAGCGCTTTCTCGTGTGAGCCATGTCGGGCAGTCCTCTCTTCCTGTTCGATGGTTTTTCTATAGTTTCTGGGCCTTATGGTCCGCGGCCGCCGTTCCGGCCGATGACCCTGTCTCCGCGCCGCCGCCGGCCGCGCCTGCGGGAGCATGCCCCG
>CAMYMY010000384.1 GCA_947259625.1 uncultured Kiloniellales bacterium
TCCACGTCGTGCACTTTCCGGCCGAGGTCCGGCGGACCGAACAGCTCGATCAGCTTGCGGATCACCACGACCAGCCCGCTGAGTGCCAGCAGGGAGAATCCGATCGGGATCGCGGACTTGATGATCCAGCGGTGGGTCAGCCCGGTCGCCGAGGCGGAGACCTCGTCGACGTTGAAGGACCGCACGGTGAAGTCGAAACTGAAGTAGACGACCAGCGCGCAGTAGGGCAACAGGAACAACAGGCAGCCCAGCAGCTCGATCCACCACTGGACCCGCTTGCTCAGGTTCTCGCGCACCAGATCGATGCGCACATGGGCATCCTTCAAGTAGGCGAAGCCGATGCAGAACGCGAAGAGCACCACGTGGAAGTGCCACTCCAGCTCCTGCAGCTTGGTCGAGCCCAGGACAAAGAACCGCCGGGTCACGACATCGAAGATCGTGATGGCGATCAGCGCCACGCCGGCCCAGGCGGCGACCCGGCCGACCCGCGTGATCCACCTGTCCAGGAGGTCGCTGATCCTGATCAGCAGGTCCATCGCCTCTTCCTCAGCGCCCCCGTCCGCCGGGCCGGCCGCTTCCGCCGAAGAAGCCCCCTAACCGGAACGCGCCGGAGCCCGTCCTCGGCGGACTCCGGCGCGGGTCTCAGGCGACCAGCGGGTCCCGGCCGCTGCTACGGCCGCAGGCCCGGATCACAGATAGCCCAGGTCCTTCCAGATGGCGTATTCGCCGCGGAACGTCTGAAGCGAATCCCAGACCTTCTTGAAATTCGGGTTGCTCGCCGACAGCTCGCCGGCGACCTCCAGCCAGGCCTCGTTCAGCTCCCCCAGGATCTCCGGCGACCACCGGTGGATCGTCACGCCCTTCGACTTCAGCTCGGCCAGCGCCTTACCCTGGATCGCCTCGCCCTCGGCCAGGCCCTCGCGGAAGTTGTCGCCGCAGGCGACCTCGAGCTGGGCCTTCTGCATGTCGGACAGTTCGCGCCACTTCTTCTGGCTGATCATCAGGTCGAACAGGGTCGCCTGCTGATGCCAGCCGGGGAAGTAGTAGTGCTTGGCGACCTGGTAGAAGCCCAGGTTCAGGTCGATGGCCGGCATGGAATACTCGGTGGCGTCGATCGAGCCGCGCTCGAGCGCAGGGAAGATGTCGCCGCCGGCGATCAGCTGGGTCGAGACGCCGACCTTCTCCATGACCTTGGCGCCCATGCCGAAGAAACGCATCTTCAGGCCCTTGAGGTCGTCGATCGAATTGATCTCCTTGCGGAACCAGCCCGACGCCTCCGGTGCGATCACGCCGCAGGGGAGCGACTTTATGCCATGCTGGCCGTAGAGATCGTCCATCAACTCCTTGCCGCCGCCGTAGTAGAGCCAGGCTCCGTACTCGCCGGCGTTCGGCCCGAAAGGCACGGCCGAGAACATGGCGAAGGCTTCGTCCTTGCCGACCCAGTAGCCGGGAGTCGACCAGGCCGCGTCGAGCGAGCCCGCAGCGATCGCGTCGAACATCTCGAGCGGCGGCACGAGGGCGTGCGGCTCGAAGAACTTCAGGCGGAGGTTGCCGCCGGAAATGCGCTCGACCTTCTTCGACAGGCTGACGCCGAGCGAGCCGAGCTGCACCAGCTTGCTCGGGAAGGCGCTGCCCATCTTCAAGGTGACGCGCTTTTCGGCGGCCGTGGCGTCGCCCGCCAGGCCGGTGGCGCCCAGGAGTCCCCCGAGGACGAGCGCCATGGCAGTAGTCTTCAAAAATGCGCGGATTCGCATGTGAGTGATCCTCCCTATCGGCGCGAAACCCGCCGCCCGCGGCGACCGGCACGCCCCTTATTTTTCCTTGTCCTGCCGACGGTATCCGCCGACGAAACCAGGCCCGACCCTAGCCCAGGGCCTGAATCGATACAAGAACCAAGCCATTGACTTGAGGGAACGGCGAGGCGCCGTATATGTCGGCGGGGATTGGCACAAAGGCGCACGGCCCCTGGACATCGGACGCGGCTCCCAATAATGATCTCGGTCGAAGATGCCACGAAGGGAGGGGCGTTCCATGAGCGAGAAGCCGGTGGTCCTCGTCACCCGCAAGCTGCCCGAGGCGGTCGAGGCGCGGCTCGCCCGCGACTACAGGGCCCGATTCAACGCCGAGGACCGCCTCTACACGACCGAGGAATTGCTGGCCTTGGCCGATGGCGCCGACGGCATGCTGCCGTGCCACACCGAGCACCTGTCCGCCGAGGTGATCGCACGCCTGCCGGACCGCGTCCGTGTGGTCGCCAACATGTCCGTCGGGGTCGACCACGTCGACCTGGGGGCGGCCAGGTCCCGGGGCATCGTGGTCACCAACACGCCCGACGTGTTGAGCGACGCCACTGCCGAGATCGCCATGCTGTTGCTGCTCGGCGCCGCGCGGCGGGCCAGCGAGGGCGAGCGGCTGGTGCGCGCCCGCGAATGGCGCGACTGGAGCCCGGCCTTCATGGTCGGCACCCAGGTGACCGGCAAGCGGCTCGGCATCGTCGGCATGGGGCGGGTCGGCCAGGTGACGGCGGCGCGGGGCCGCGGCTTCGACATGACGATCCACTATCACAACCGCCGCCCCCTGCCGGCCGAACAGGAAGCCGGCGCCGTCTATCACGAGACCCTGGAGGACCTGCTGCCGCATTGCGACTTCCTGTCGCTGCACTGTCCGGCGACGCCGGACTCCCGGAACCTGCTGAACGCCGAGCGCATCGCTCTGTTGCCGGACGGAGCGATCGTGGTCAACACGGCGCGCGGCGCGATCGTCGACGACGAGGCGCTGATCGCGGCGCTCGGGTCCGGCAAGCTGGCCGCCGCCGGCCTCGACGTGTTCAACAACGAGCCCGACATCCACCCGGGCTACAGGGAGCTGGCGAACACTTTCCTGCTGCCGCACATCGGCAGCGCGACGCGCGAGACGCGCGACGCCATGGGTTTCCGCGCCTGCGACAACCTCGACGCCTTCTTCGCCGGGCGCGAGCCGGGTGACCGGGTGGCCTGACCGGCCCGTCGCGACCGCGCGGGAGACACATGACCGTGAAGGGGCGCTCGGAGGGTCTGGCATAATGGAGCGGGACATGGTATCTGGTATCCCAGGGCTTGGCCTCGCACTCTGTTGTGGCCGGGCCCGTTTAGGGGAAGTGGTTGAAGGGTCTTGCGGTTGGGTTCGAAATGTCCGAGAGTTTCCACCTCGCACGTGACTGCCATTCGACAAGCGAAAAACAGTGAGAAAACGAGAGGCAGCGGAAGTCTGTGCAGGATCGGACGATTACGCTTCAAGGATCAGGCTGCTCTAGGGTGCCGCCTCTCGCACCGGCGCTTGGCCGAGGTCGCCCGCTTCTGTTCTGAAAACCATCCGTACAGGGAGAAACCTTATGAAGACGAAGGTTGAGATTCGGAATAAGACACTTGCGCCGGAGAACGTCGGCAAGGCCGCGTCGCGGCGCAGGTTCCTGGCCGGTGCCGCCGGCGCTACGGCCGGCGCGGCCGCGCTGGTCGCGGCCCCGAACGTCTCCAGGGCCCAGACCGTCACCTTGAAGATGCAGTCGTCCTGGGGCGCCACGAGCCCGTTCCAGGACATGGCCAAGCAATATATCGATCGCGCCGTGGCGATGTCGGGCGGACGCCTCAAGATGGACCTGCTGCCCGCGGGCGCCGTGGTCAAGGCGTTCCAGGTGCAGGACGCTTGCCACAAGGGCGTGCTGGATGCGGCGCATACGGTGACCGCCTACTGGTACTCCAAGAACAAGGCCGCCTCGCTGTTCGGCACCGGTCCGGTGTTCGGCGCCAAC
>CAMYMY010000385.1 GCA_947259625.1 uncultured Kiloniellales bacterium
GCCGCCATATCCCTGGCGCTGTGGCGGGCCAAGAGCCTCTTGGTGCGGTCGGTTGCCGAGCCGACCGCGGCCCAGGATCTGTCGCGCTTCTTCGCCCCGGAGATCGCGGCCAGAATCAAGGCCTCCGAGCACGAGATCCGCGCCGGCACGGGCGAGATGCGCGATGCGGCGGTGCTGAACCTGGATATGCGCGGCTTCACCCGGCTTGCCGGGCAGACGACGCCGGACGTCGCGATGGGGCTGCTCTCCGAGTATCAGGCGCGCCTGGTGCCGATCATTCACAAGCACGGCGGCAGCATCGACAAGTTCCTCGGCGACGGCATCATGGCGACCTTCGGCGCCGCGGCGCCCTCGGACCACTACGCCGCCGACGCCTTGCGCGCGCTGCAGGAGGCGGTGAAGGCGGCCGCGGCGTGGCGCGAGGACTGCGAGGCCTCCGGGCGGCCCTGCCCCGAGGTCAACGGAGCGGTGACCACCGGCCGCGTCCTGTTCGGCGCCGTCGGCGACGAGACCCGGCTGGAATACACGGTGATCGGCGATGCGGTGAACCGCTCCGCCAAGCTCGAGGCGCACAACAAGGCGCTGGGCGTGGCCGCGCTTACGGATCGGCAAACCTGCGAGCTCGCCCTCGCCCAGGGCTTTCAGCCGCCTGCCGAGATGCCCACCGTGCCGAACGCCACCGTGGCCGGCATCGAACAGCCGGTCGATCTCGTGGTGCCGGCGGCCTAGGGCGCGTACGCACAGGAGTATCGGCGGGGTTGTGGCGCTGAGTGTCCGCTGTGTTCCCGGTTCCAGCCCTTACCACGACTCGCTCTCTATGACCGCCCGTTGACCCTACTCGGACACTTGAGAGGCGGGAAACTCTGTCTGCAAGCCGGCTGGAATCGATAGTTGGGAGTGACCTAGCTCAAAACCACAGTTATCATCCTACCATAGTCTATATTACTTTTGATTCCCGTTGATTTCCGCTCGCATCATGACCCTCGCTCTCCTAATGTCCCTCAACCCGTTTGAAATGGTCTGGGTGCATGGCAAACTCCACGACCTCTCCAAGATGGTCGAAGTGCATCTGATGCATGAAGCCGTGGACACTGGCCGGACGAAGAGCCTCATCGTGGTCGGGTTTCCTAACCAGCATGATACTGGCAGAACCGGCCAGACAGGCAAAACCGCAGATAGAAAACGCCAACGGGAAGTTGCCCATATCGCCCAGAATCCCCCCCAACAACGGTCCCGCAATTCCGCCGACGCCATAGGACAGAAAAATGAATGGATAGTTTTGACCGATCCTGTCATTGCCAAAAACGTCGGCAGTCAGCGTCGGGAACAAAGCGAAGTTGCCGCCAAAATTAAAACCAATCAGCATGGCGCCGAAGTAAAGTAGATATTCATTTCCAGCCATGCTGGTAAAGGAAATCAGCACAATGGCCTGAATAGTGGTCAGTGTCGCCACTGAGCGTCGCCGCCCGATCTTATCACTTAAAGTCCCCCAGACGATGCGCCCAACCCCGTTGGCGAGACTGAAGAACACAGCCATAGCGGTGCCGGCGATCGCGCTGGCCTCGACCGCGCTGTAACCAGCCGCCTGCAGGGCCTCCATGGGGTAAAGCTTCATGAGACCGATCGACATCAGTCCTGCTCCGGCGCTAACGGCAAATGTAAGGAAAATCAGATAGAATTGAGGTGTACGCAACATCTCCTGCACCGAGAAATTCTGTAGTCCCTTGGCCGCCGCCGGGGTCGTCTCGGCTAAACCTTTCGGTTTCCAACCTTGGGGCGGCATGACCATCCACACGCTGCCCACCAGGATCAGAGCGGCCAAAGCGCCGCCATAGATAAGAAACGTCGTAGACAGACCATAGAGTCCGATCAGATCACCCCAGGCCCCGGCCAGCTTGACCCAGCCCATGGCGCCAAAGCCGAAACCGGCAACCGCCAAGCCCGTAATCAATCCTTTCTTGTCGGGGAACCAGCGTATTCCAACTGCGATTGGAACCACGTACGCTAGACCAATACCAGCCCCGCCGATCAAGCCCACCCCTAGGCACACGGCCCAAAACTCGGTGCCGCCAAAGAGACCCGCGAAGATGTAACCTGCGCCTAGGGCGACGCCGCCAGCAGCTACGAGCTTACGCGGCCCCAGCTTAACGAGACCACGACCGGCGAAGACCATCACCAATGCAAAAGTGACCAGGCTGACAGCGAAAACAATCTGGGTATCTGCTTTGGTCCAGCCGGCCGCTTTGAGAGCTGGCGTAAAGACAGACCAGGCATAGATAGTTCCCAGGCTGAGCTGAATGAGCATCGACCCAAGGACGACGAGCCAACGTTTGGGGGGGTGATGAGCCTGCATGAATCCGCGCTCCAGATTCAGATCTGGTTTAACCAGATTCTACTAACGCAAGCATGTTACAGAGAGATTAACGATGGGTGCATATCTTGCCACAGTTCAATGCCGTCGCGCCGATGACGAGCAGCCGAGGGCTGGAATTCTGGGAATTCTGGGGACAGTGTATTTATCTCCCTCTACCCGGAGTGAGGGAGTGAGGGTCAGGCTTGCATAATGGTATTATTGACCCCGCACCGTTGATCTGCGGGGGCGGATCGTCGCGCGCGGCTCCCCTGAGCGCGCCGGCGGCGCTTCGGGGTCGTGATCTCTCGACGGTGAGCCACGGGGCTCGGCGGGTCGAGGCGCGCAGCGCCCGCGAGCCCGCCTTCGCCAAGCTCCTCGAAGACCTTAATAATACAATACTACAAGCCCCGTTTGCAGGCGCCCCCTCATGGGTACACGCGTCCGCCCCCGGCGTCAGGTCGTTGAGGCACCAAACCGCGAATCGCCGGGCTTGCCGTTGACGTCGGCCTCCCAGATCTCGAAGAAGCCACCGACACCACCGTTGGCTTCGCTTTGGGTGACGAAGTGCTTGCGGATTCCGCTGCGGCGTTGCCGGCTCAAGTCCCAGACGTGCCATGTGGCCTGTATGGTCGAGGTCAGACCCTTGTCGACCGCGGTGCCTTCCATCACCTGCATGCGGTCGAGAAGGCTGACCTCGGCGACGTAGCTTGGCCGCATGAAGAGGTCACGCCGGCTCTTGGCAGCATCCCATGCGAGGGGCACCAGCATGGCGACGAGGCCGCGGCCCGGTGTCATCAGGTGCAGCGCGTGGCGCACGATGGCGGTCGACAGGCGGCCTCGGTTGTCCCATGGCGGATTGGTGATGATGGCTGCGACGCCTTCAGGGGCCAATTCGGCCGCGAGGAAGTCCCGCCGCTCGATGCCCTCCCCCCGCGGCTCGATGTCGCTTGCGACGACCTGGCGTTCGTGCTGCCGCAGCACATCGACCATCTTGCCGTCCCCCGCGCAGGGCTCCCAAACGCGGTCCGGCAGCGCCTCCGATATCAGCAGCGCCCGGGTGATCCAACCGGGCGTACCATAATATTCCCTCTTGCTTCGGGGGAACTCCCCGGTCTTCCGCATGCGACGATCACTCCCGTGTTCGTTCCGGACATAGCACTGCGGTGGGAGCTTGGCCAGAGTTCGCGATCCAGAGTTCGATATCGGCTCAATTGTTATTCCTACGAATCCCAACTCTTCATGAAGAGACGGGGTCAGGCCTGCATAAATGCACAACCAACCGGCCCTCACCCGCTCGGCTTCGCCTCGCCGCCCTCTCCCGATGGGCGAGGGTTTCCGGCGCTGCCTCCTCGGCCTCATACCGCGCGCCGCTTGCGGCGCAGGCGGGCC
>CAMYMY010000386.1 GCA_947259625.1 uncultured Kiloniellales bacterium
CACCCTGGTCAGGAACCCGGCGTGGGCCGGGATGTCCCAGCCATGGTCCGAGGTGTGGGCCTCGGGCGCGTCGGGCACCAGGGTCGCCTGGTCCGGGCGCACCTCGGCGACCAGGGCCAGCCAGTCCGGGCTCGGATAGCCCTCGATGTTGTACTCGATCTCGCCGCCGTACTCGTCGCGCAGCACGACCGCGAGTTCGCGCACGTCGCTTCTTCGAATGTGCCGCTCGTCGGGGCGCGGATGCACGGTGATGCCCTGGGCGCCGCCGCGGATCGCCAGGCGCGCGGCCTCGAGCACGGAGGGGTAGCCGATGTCGCGCTGGTTGCGCAGCAGGGCGACCTTGTTGAGGTTGACGCTGAGCTTTGTCATGATATTGTTACCAAAACAATTTGGCCTTGTGTTCCGTACATGATAGTAATGTCACCGTAACGCCCTGAGTCAACTGAATTATTGTTATGGAAACAATCTGGCAGCCGGACCTGACGGAACGCAGCGGCCCGCTCTACCGCGCCATCGCGGAGCGCCTGGCCGAGGACATCCGCGAGCGGCGGCTCGAGGCCGGCCAGCGCCTGCCGACCATGCGTATTCTGGCCGAGCGCCTGGAGGTCACGGTCGGCACGGTCTACCGCGCCTACGCGCTGGCCGAGACCCAGGGCTTGGTGGTGCGCCAGATGGGCCGCGGCACCTTCGTGCGCGGCCGGGGCGCCGACGACGCTGTCGCGCCCGCCGCAACCGAAGGTACGGTCGACCTCAGCCGCAACGAGCCGGTCGAGATTCCGCTGGGCGCGACCCTGCGGCGCACACTCGCCGAGATGGGCCGCGAGAGCGACCTCGAGGGCCTGCTCGACTACGGCTTCAGCCAGGGCCAGCCGCGCCACCGCGAGGTGCTGGCGCGCTGGATCGGCCGGCGCGGCTTCGCCGCCGACCCGGAGCGCATGATCGTCACCAGCGGCGCCCAGCAGGCGCTGACCATCGCGCTGGGGGCGCTAACCCGGGCCGGCGACACGCTGATGGTCGAGGCGCTGACCTATCCCGGCATCAAGAACCTGGCGCGGCTCTTCGGGCTGAAGCTGAGGCCGCTCGCCATCGACGGCGACGGCCTCGACCCCGCGGACCTCCGCGCCGCCTGCCGGGACGAGGGCGCCCGCGTGCTCTACTGCATGCCGAACGTGCACAACCCGACGACCGCGACCCTGAGCGCGGCGCGGCGCCGCGAGGTCGCCGAGATCGCCGCACGCCACGGCGTCCTCGTGATCGAGGACGACGTCTACCCGCGCGCCGCCGAGGCGCCGCCGGCCATCGCCGAGCTCCGCCCGGAACAGACCGTCTATATCAGCAGCCTGTCCAAGACCGTGGCGCCGGGCCTGCGCGTCGGCTCGATCACGGCGCCGGCGCGGCTCTATCCGGACCTGGTCGCCGTCACCCAGACGACCAGCTGGATGGCGCCGCCGCTGATGGCCGAGCTCGCCTGCCGCTGGATCGAGGACGGCACGGCGGAGGCCCTCGAGCGCCAGCGCGAGGCGGTCACCCGCCGGCTGCACGGCGTCGCCGAGGCCGCGCTCGAGGGCGCCGCCTACCGGCGCGAGCCGCACAACGCCCACCTCTGGCTGCCGCTCGAGGCCCCCTGGTCCGGCGCCGAGTTCGCCGCCAAGGCCGCCGGCCACCGCATCCTCGTGACCCCGGCCGAGCACTTCGCCATCGACCCCAGCCGCGCGCCCGCCGCCGTCCGCCTCTGCCTCGGCGCGCTCGACGAGGACCTGCTCACCGCCGCGCTGAAGACCCTGGTGGCGCTGGCCCGCGGCGGCCCCGGCCCGGCCGAGTTCCGCATGTAGGGGCGCAGGCGGTTCGGAGCAAACGAGCCCATGCACAGTAAAAGTTCGTTTGATTTCAATGGGTTCTGGCGTGCCGGAAAGGCGGTGCCGTCGCGTAAGCCATTGAAAACCAAAAGTTTTACCACAGGGACGCAGAGACACAGAGCGTCCCTTTTGTCATCACCGGGCGTGACCCGGTGATCCAGGCCGGTGTCTGCGGCCGGCATTTTCCTGGATTGCCGGGTCAAGCCCGGCAATGACAAAGAGGGGGGTCCGAAGCACGGGTTGTTTGTGCGCCACGCGCGCCATTGTTCCGGTTGTTTCTCTGTGCCGCTGCGCCTTGGTGCCTTTGTGATTCCTAGTTTGTTCTTGACAATCGCCTTTGAATATGGAATATATCCTATACTGGGATTTCAGGGAGGCAGACATGGACCCCTATCAGGTGATCGCCGAGGGCGGCGAGGCGCTGATCGCCGGCTGGCTGGGCGTGACGCTGAGCGCGGGCCTGCGCCTGCCCGAGGACGAGAGCGAGGACCGCCGCGAGTTCCTGCTGGCCGGCGCCAAGGCGGCGCTCGAGCAGCTGGCCCCCGCCGGCGCCTGGCTCGGCGAGCGGATCCAAGCAGTCCAGTTCCTCTGCGCCCATTCGGCCGCCATGCACTGGCAGGCCTCCGCCAACTCCCCCGACCTGGGCGCGCAAGTGCGCGAGAAAGCCCAGCGCTTCGCGACACAGATGATGGCTTTGACCAGCCGCCAGCTTTCGACCCTCGCGCGTCTCCGCGACCAGCGCCGCCGCGAGGCCGAAGCCGCCGAGCGCCAGGCCTGGCGCAAGGAGGCCCACGCGACCAAGCAGCAGCTCGCCCGCGGCAGCGCCTTCACCGCCGAGCTCGAGCGGATGATGGAGCTGGGGGGCGAGATGGAGGGAGCGCCGGAAGACACGGCGGACGCACCGCCCCCCGCCGTCCCCAGGGCCGCGGGTGCCGCCGTGCCCGAACTGCCGCCTAGCCCCGAGACAGCTCGGAACCGCAAGGAGCGAAGGGCGCTGAAGCGCCTGGAGAGGCGGGCGGGCCGGCGCCCGGGGGCCGGGTAACGGCGCGGGACCTTCGTGCCGTGTCCACGTCTTGAGGCGCGGCAACTTGCCGCCCCCGTCGAGCAGCACGGCGACCTTGGCGACCTTGGCGGACCGCCGGCCCCGCGGCGCCGTCGGGACCTCGCCGTGGGTCCCGTCAGGAACCGGCCGCGGCAGGCGGCGGAACGGCTCCGCACACGCCGCACCGGCGCGCAGTCATGCCCGTCACGGGCTCAGCCGGCCGCGCGCCTGTTCGAGCAGGGCCATGGCCGACTCGAGGTCCTCGCCGATGCTCTTGACCACGGCGCCGAGCTTCGCCTGCTCGTCCTCGAGCCCGGCGATCTGCGTCTTCAATCCGGCGATGGTCTGCTCGACGGATTGCTGTTCGGCCCGGGCCGCCTCGAGCGCAAGACGGGCTTCCTCCCGCGTGGCGGCGAGGCCGGCCATTTCCCCGCGCGCCGTCTCGACCTCCGCGGCGAGGGCGTCGCGCTGCTGCCGCAGGGTGCCGAGCTCCTCGTTCAGCGCCTCCAGACGCGCGGGTGCGGCCTCCAGCGTGGACCGGGTCGAGGCCAGCTCGGCCAGCAGCGCCTCCTGCTCGCCGCGCAGGGCGGCGAGCTGCTCCTGGTTGGAGCGGACCTCCTGGCGGCTCGCCTCCAGGGCCTCGCCGCCGGCCGCGAGCTCGCTTTTCAGGGCGGCTAGCCGCTGCGCCGTCTCGTCGCGCTCGGCGGCCAGGGCGGCGGCTTCCTCGCGCGCGCCGTCGCGCGCGGTCGCGGCCTCGGCGGCCTCGCCCCGCACGGCCTCGAGCGCCGCCACCGCGCTCGGGTAGTCCTCGATCGCCCGGCCCTCGGCCTCGAGCTCG
>CAMYMY010000387.1 GCA_947259625.1 uncultured Kiloniellales bacterium
CCAGTCGTTGGCCACCATGCCGCCGTCCACGCGCAAGGTCCGAGGCGGCGCGGCGCCGTCCGCGGCCCTCGCGTCCATCCGGTCGCGGGTCTGGAAGCCGACCGCCTCGAGCGCCGCGCGCGCGATCTCCGCGGGCCCCGTCGCGCGGGTCAGGCCGAAGATGGCGCCGCGCGCGTGGGCGTCCCAGTAGGGCGCCCCCAGGCCGGTGAAGGCGGGCACCATGTAGACCGTCTGCGCCGGGTCGGCGGCCTCGGCGAGCGCCCGGGTCTCGGGCGCCGAGCCGATGATCTTGAGGCCGTCGCGCAGCCACTGGACGGCCGCCCCGGCGACGAAGATCGAGCCCTCCAGGGCATAGGTCGTCTCGCCCGCGATGCGATAGGCGATGGTGGTCAGCAGCCGGTTCTTCGAGGTCACCGCCTTCTTGCCGGTGTTGATCAGGGCGAAGCAGCCGGTGCCGTAGGTCGACTTCATCATGCCGGTCTCGAAGCAGGCTTGGCCCACCGTCGCCGCCTGCTGGTCGCCGGCCATGCCGGTGATCGGCAGCGGCCGGCCGAACAGCTCGGCGGGCGTCGCGCCGAACTCGGCGTCATTGTCCAGCACCTCGGGCAGCATCGCCCGCGGGACGCCGAACAGCGCCAGCAGATCGTCGTCCCAGTCCTGGCGGTGGATGTCGTAGAGCAGGGTGCGCGCGGCGTTGGTCGCGTCGGTGGCGTGCACCGCGCCGCCGGTCAGGCGCCACAGCAGGAAGCAGTCGACCGTGCCGAAGGCCAGCTCGCCGCGCTCGGCCCGGTCGCGGGCGCCCGGCACGTTGTCGAGCAGCCAGGCGATCTTGCTGGCCGAGAAGTAGGGGTCGAGCAGCAGGCCGGCGCGCGCCTGGGCGAGCGGCTCGTGGCCGTCCTGCCTGAGCCGGTCGCAGAGCGGCGCGGTGCGCCGGTCCTGCCAGACGATCGCCTTGTGGATCGCCTCGCCGCTCGCCCGGTCCCAGACCAGCGTCGTCTCGCGCTGGTTGGTGATGCCGATGGCGGCGACCTCCTCGACCGCGGCCCCGCCGTCCGCCAGCGCGCCCTGCACGACGGCCTGGGTGTCGCGCCAGATGTCCTCCGGATCGTGCTCGACCCAGCCGCTCTGCGGGAAGTGCTGCGGCAGCTCCTTCTGCGCCTGGCCGGCCGGCCGGCCGTCCCGGTCGAACAGCATGGCGCGGCTGCTCGTCGTGCCCTGGTCGATGGCGAGAATGGTGCTGGGCGCGGTCATCCTGGCGGTCCTCCCGGTTCCTGTGGCGCATGGTGGAATCGGCGGCGGCAAAGATCAAGCGGCGCCCGGAAACCTCGGCGTTTCTTGACGTGCATCAATGAGCCGCGCGCCCTCTCCGGCTAGTCTTTCTGCAAGTTTCGTCCGGGCCGGCGCCCCGGCCCGAAACCGGAGTAACCCCAATGGCCAAGAAGTCTGTTTCCAAAACGGGCACGGCCGAAGCGAAAGCACCGGCCGTCGCCGAAGGCGACTGGTTCGACGCCTCCTTCATGGAACTGCGCCGCCAGATGGACCGCCTGTTCGACTCCTTTGCCGGCGGCTGGCATCTGCCGCAGATCGCCGCGCCCTTCGCCGCCCCCTTCGCCGCGCCTCACCTGGGCGGCGGCACGGTCTCGCTGCGCTTCGACGTGAGCGAGAGCGACGACGCGCTCGAGGTGTCGGCGGAACTGCCGGGCCTCGACGAAAAGGACATCGAGGTCTCGCTGGAAAACGGCCTGCTCACCGTGAAAGGCGAGAAGAAGGCCGAGTCCGAGCAGAAGGGCAAGAACTACCATGTCACCGAGCGGCGCTACGGGTCGTTCCGCCGCAGCTTCCACCTGCCCGACACGGTCGACGAAGACAAGGTCCAGGCCAAGTTCGACAAGGGCGTCCTTCGGGTGATCCTGCCGAAGGTCGCCGAGGCCAAGCGAAAGGCCCGGAAGATCTCGATTTCCAAGCCCTAGGAGATCCGCCTGGCGATAGCTTCCATAAGCCTCCCGACCACTGGCCCCGGCATTCGGTCTGCAACGTCCGAGCCGGGGCCATTTTTGCCCGGGCGGCGCCGGACGCCAGCGGTCAGCGCGCCGCGGTGGCCACCGCCGGATAGATGAAGCCGTAGGCCGGATATCGGCGCGCGCCGTACTTGCGCCCCGGCGTGTACCAGACCCGCACGGCCGACCAGTCGCCCGCGCCCGAGACGTCCCGGACCGGAGTGCTCAGGTGGATCCGGCCCTGGTTGAGCCAATTGGCGTGGTCGACGACGATCTCGCGGTCGCTCAGGATCGCCGTGACCACGGCGAGATGGCCGCGGCTGCGGCCGTTGGGCTTGAGCACCAGGACCGAGCCCACGGCCGGCCGGCGGCCCCGGTCGTAGCGGCCCTCGGCCTGCCGCCACCAGGTCCGGGCGTCGCCCCGGATCGCGACCGTGGAGAGAGCGCGGGCATAGGGCACGCACTGCAGCCGGCGCGCCGGCGTCACGATGCGCGGCTGCGCCCGGCGCGGCCGGTCGGGCTGCCGGATGCTGGCCGCGGAGGGCGCCGGCAGGATCTCGAGCGAGGTCGGCCAGGGCGCGGTCGGCGCCGGAAGCGCCGCGATCTCGTCGCGAGGGCCACCCGCGCAGGCGCTCACGGCCAGGCCGACAAGCCCGGTGACAGCCGCGCGCAAGGCGCGCGGGGTCTTCCGGCGGCTTTCTGGACGGTGCGCTCGGACCATGCCCCCCGACCTTGCAAGTTCCCAAGGCCCGGGCAGGATAGCGTGGTCGTCCGAGTCGCGGCCTGTGGCAAAATTGTGACGCGGGTCAGCGCGCCGCGGCGGATACCGCCGGATGGATGAAGCCGTGGGCCGGATAGGTCCGGCCGCCGTAGTGGTCGCCGGGCGTGTACCAGACCTTCACCTTGGACCAGTTGCCCCAGAGCGAGACGTCCTTGACCGGCGCGTTCTCGTGGATCAGGCCCCGGTTCAGCCAGTTGGCGTGGCTCACCACGATCTCGCGGTCGCCGACGACCCGCACGACCACCGCGAGGTGGCCGAGGCTGCGGCCGGCGCGGCTGATCACCAGGACCGCGCCGACGGCGGGCCGGCGGCTTCGCTTGTAGCGCCCGCTGGCCTGGCGCCACCAGGTCCAGGCGTCGCCCCGTATCCCGATGCCCGAGAGCCGGCGCGCGTAGGGCACGCACTGCAACGGGCGGGGCGGCTTCACGATCCGCGGCGGCGCGGGCCCGGCCCGGCGCAGCGCGGCCAGGGTCGGCGCGGGCGCCTGCGTTCGAGGCGAGGGTGGAGGCGGAGGCGGGACCGGCGGCGCGGCCGGGATCTCGATCGACAGGGCGGGCGCCGCCACGTAGGCGTATGGCTCGGGCGTTTGCGTCGGGCCCGAACAGGCCGTCATGGCCAGGCAGAGCCCCGGGATGAGCGGCCGGCGCCAGAGCGCCGCGGCGTCCGGCCGGGAGCGGCCTCGGGGAGGTCTCCCGGGCCCGGTCGCAGGCGGCATGGGCTCTCCTTCGAAGCGTCTACATGACGGTCTCAGGTTCAGGATATGAGGTCCTAGAGCCCTGATTTCCTTATGAATGTTGTGAAAGAACGGTTCCGGACGGCGGCGCTCCGGCCTTCGGGGGAAGGCCTCAGAGCCTGACCCAAAAGGAACGTAGGTAGATCTTAGCTCTAGCAGCTCCATCCCAGAGTCCGTCATGGCCGGACTTGTTCCGGCCATCCAGGGGTTGCCGGTCCC